>NZ_JAFCTU010000034.1:0-65010 GCF_049896185.1 Massilia sp. TSP1-1-2 | reverse complement strand
TACATTCGCAAGTGCTTGAATGTAAACAGATTTTTCAGGGGTCGCCAGATCAGCTCAGAGTTGTGTATAACGATATGCCTCCAGGCCGATCTTTGCCTTCAAATCAGGGCTTGGAACTTTTCGTTTCTTCACATCGCTCATTGCCAGTTCTCCATTTTCCGGCAACAGCTTAAACCATTGTCTTGATTTCAGGATCCACTATAAATATCGCCTTCAAGTATGGCGAGCATTTGCCGCTGGTGTACGAAAACCTGTCGCTCGAGATCAAGCCGGGCCAGACCATCGGCATCATGGGGCCGAGCAAATAAACTATTGCTATTCCTGTTGTAGACTTAACGGCGTAGCCGACTATCAAGACCGATTGCGGAAACAAGCTCCCACCCTACCCGCCCCGCACGATCCGGTATACTTTCCCGCTGCCAGCAATCAGCAGCAATTCACCGTTGCCTTCCCGCCCGAACGAAAGCACGTTGCCAATGTCAGGTATCACCCAGTCACTCCTGGCGCTGACCGTACCGCCGGAATACAAGAAACTCTTCAAAAATTCCTTGCAATAGTCCGAGTAAAAATAGTGCCCTGCCAGCTCGGCAATTGCGCTGCCCCGATAAACGTAGCCACCGGTGATCGAACAGCCATTCGCGCCATTGTCGCCATGGTCATATTCGAAAACCGGCAGCGTCAGGCCACCCTGAACACAGGCGGCGGCGCCGTAGCACTGCGTGCCCTCCATGGTATTCCAGCCGTAATTCTGGCCGCCCTGGCTGGTGGCGGCGATGTTGACTTCCTCGCGCCGCGCCTGGCCCACGTCCACAATGTACAAATTGCCGCCGTCAAAGGTATAGCGCCACGGATTGCGCAAACCCAGCGCCCACACCTCAGCGCGCCGCCCGCCCGGGTCGTTGAACCACGGATTGGTGGAAGGCACCGCATAGGGCTGCATGAGGGTAGAGGCCGATACATCCAGCCGCAGCATCTTGCCCAGAAGCGAGGCGGGATTCTGGGCATTGCCGGCCGGATCTCCTCCACCGCCGCCATCACCGGTCCCGGCGTACAACATCCCATCGGGCCCAAACGCGACCGTCCCGCCGAAGTGATTGCTAAAGTTGGGATGGGCAACGCGAATGATTTCCAGCCCAGAGCCGGAGTCGGCCAAATTGGGGTTGCTTGACGCACGGTGGCGCTCAACGACAATATTGTTGCCCAGATCGGTGTAATACAAAAACAGGAGGCCGTTGCTGGCGTATTGCGGGTGGAACGAAATTGACAGCAAACCGCCCTCACCCTGGGTCGATACCCGACTGCTGATGTCAAGGAACGGCGAGGCGAGCAAAGCGCCACTTTGCACGATCCGGATCCTTCCGGCGCGCTCGACGATGAACAGGCGGCTGTCGCCTTCGGGAGCGGCCGCGAACACCGCGCCTGGCACGCTGGCGATCTCGCGCAAGGCCAGCGTCAGCGCCGCCGCACTATATGTAACATTCGCGGCGCCGGTAGCGCCCGCAGTCACCGTGACGGCCTGGCTCACCGGGAGCGGCGTGTAGCCGAGCGAGCCGCTGGTTATGCGCTCAGCTGAGACGGTATAGTTACCCGGCGCGAGCGAGTTCAATGCCTGGCTGGCAGTCACGGCCCGGCTGAAGCCTCCCGGGCCGGTCACCGTGATCTGGGCCGCCACCCCGGACGGCAGGCCGCTAATTGTCAATGACAGAGCGCCCTGCAATGGAGCCGAGGTGACGCTACCGTCACCGCCACTGCTGCAGCCGGTCAACATGGTCTGCATCATCCCAAGAATGATTCCCACCAGTAGATTGCGAAAGCGGTTCAGCAGCATGGCGATCTCCTATTTTCAATCCAAACTTATGTCTGCCATCAGCGGCAGTCTGTACGTTAGTTAACGCTTATAGCAATGACCGATCACGCTAATCCTGTTTGCTACAATGGAACTCGAGCAAGCTGCATCCCGATGGCTGAACTGACCATCATTACCGCGCGTTACCGACCTCCCAAGACTATCCATGAAACTATTATCGGTATCGATGCCCGGGCATGACGTCAACATGAGCTTTCACGACGGGCGTGTTGTCAGGTACCTCAAGCTGGAACGGCGCAAACAGGAAAAGCGTTTTCATTTCCATGCCTTGTTGGACTGGAAGCGCGAAGCCGCATCCATCTGGGACCTCGACATCGACGCCATCGACGACATCGTCTTCAGCTTCGACCCCGGTGCCCTGCCCGCCTCGCTCAAAGGCGAACTTGGTCCGCAGGTCCTGAACCGGCTTGCGCGCGACGCCTCCAAGGCTGAACGCCTCTCGCCCAGGCTGTGCGCTTACCTCGGCATGCGCCAGGGCTGGTTCGCAAGCCATCATTATTCCCATGCCTTGAGCACCTGGATGCTGGAGACCCAAACCCCGACCGTACAGATTGTCATCGACGGCCTGGGCGACGGGCGCCCGTGGAGTGTGTACAAGGCCGGCCGCCTCATTGCAGCGGGCGACATCCGCAACGGCTCGATCGGTTGGGGCATCCGCGAGGCGGGCAAGCTGCTCGACATCACCTACGGTCACTATAACGACATCGCCGGCAAGGTCATGGGCCTGCAAGCCTACGGCCGGCTCGACCAGGGCTACTTCGACTACCTCGACCGCTTCACCTTCCTGCAGATAAAGGAGCTTTGGTCAGTCAGCCATTGGTACGCCTACAAAGGCGATGCGCTGGTGGGCAAGCTCAGCCACCTGGACTGGATCGCTACCGTGCACGCCAAAATGGGCGCGATGCTGGTCGACTTCTTCAAGCAGTTTGCCGATGCCGGCGACACCATCTCCTACTCCGGGGGCGTGGCGCAAAACGTCGTGTGGAATTCAATGCTCAGGCACGTGTTCCCCAAGCTCGTCATCGCGCCCCACGCGTCCGACGAAGGACTGAGCCTGGGCGCCCTCGAGTGGCTCCGGCAAGAGCACGGCCAGGCGCCGCTGTCCATGCCCGCGTTTCCTTGGGCGCAGTCCGATCGCGCAGTCGCCGCGCCAACCGACGCAACCATACAGCGCGCGGCAAAGCTGCTGGCCGAAGGCAAAATCGTTGGCTGGTACCAAGGCTTTGGCGAGATTGGTCCGCGCGCGCTGGGCAACCGTTCCATCCTCATGGATCCAAGATTGCAGCAGGGGAAAGAGCGGATCAACACGGTCAAGCACCGGGAGCAATACCGGCCCTTCGGCGCCTCCGTTCTCAAGGAACATTTCAGCGATTATTTCGACGGCTTTGCCGACGACTTCATGCTCTACACCTGCCAGCTGCGCTCCGGCACCTTCCCCGCCATCACACATGTCGACGGTTCCTGCCGGGTTCAGCTCGTCGGTGACGGCAACCCGGCCTACCTGCAGCTGCTCGCCGCTTTCCATACGCTGACCGCCTGCCCAATCCTGTTGAACACCAGCCTTAACCTGGCTGGAAAACCCATCGCAGCGTTTCCCGAACAGGCCATCGAACTTTTCTACGATTCCAAGATCGACGTCATGGTTGTCGGCGACACCTTCTACCAGCGTTGATCAGGGCGCAGCCAACATCAGGTTGAGGTTCAATACCATCCGGTACTCGGCGTCGATGCAAGAGGCGCCGGTGTGGAGCGTGGCGGCATCAATGATGACGATGCGGTTTGCCACGCTGGCCACCTGCTGGCCGTCGCCGAACAGCGTATAGCCATTATTGGTGTTCAAATAGAAAATAGCCGTGGTTGCGCCGGGCCGCCGCGTATCCACATGCAAGCCGTATTCGATGTGCCGGTCCGTGCGCGCGGTGCGGTTTGCCTTGGCCTTGAGCAGGGCCAGGGGATTGAGCTTGTTGATGACGGGCCGCACAATCTCCAGCGTCGGCGAACTAAAGCGAATGCCGCGCTTCACGAGGTAAAAGCCGTGCACCTGCTGCACATTCTCGGACGGCGCAAGGTGCGCGGCCGCTTTCTCGGAAAGAATAGCGCTTTCTTCCCATGCAAACGATGGCGCCAGCAGCTTAGCCTGTAGCGACAGGAACAATTCCCGATCCAGGAAATCGTCGATCACGCGCGGAGCGCTCGCCATGCTAAGCCTTGCGCGAGAAAGCGAGCTGTTCGTCCAGTTGGCTTTCGCGCAACGCCATCGATTCGCGGTAGCGGCTGCCATGGCGGTTCACATGCCATTGCGACAGCCGGACAATGTATTTGGCGCCGAAGACGGCGCTGGCACGGTGGCGCAGCAGATAACGCAGCGCGGTGCCCCACCCCGGCAAGGGACGCTCCGCCAATTCATCGTGCGCGGCAAACACCACGGCGTCCTCCCCCAGCGCAAAAAACGCCTGGTCGGCGCGCTGCAAGTCCCAGTGCTCCAGCAGCAAGGGGCGCACGTGCAGCTTGTCGCTCAAGGTCAGTTCGCCGCTGCGCAGGCTCGCTCCGGCCAGCAGCGTGACTTTGCCATCGGCTGAGGCGTTGGCCAGCGTCTGCGTGTCGGCTGAGCGATCGCGTCCGTCAACCAGCTGGAAAGCGACGCCGCGCTCAACCAGCAAGCGCCCGACCGCCGCCAGGTCCACGCTGCGCGGCGCGGTGGCCACCACGGGCGTGCCACCGGTGGAGATGTCGACGATCAAGTCGACAAAGGCGCGCAGTTTGGCATCCCGGTCGGCAAATTCATAGCGGCACTGGGCGGGCGCCGCAGCACGGCCCTCGCCGAGCGCGAGCACTTGCAGACCGTAGCAGGCGCGCAATTCGCGCCCCAGCCCGTCGAGGTTGCGACCCACGCCCGCCAGCCGTTCGTAGCGCGGAAAAAATGACTGAAAAGCGGCCCGTGCAATGGTGCGCGGCGGCGTGGACAAGGGCACTTGCGCGCGCGCTTCGATCGCTTGCAGCGGCCCCTGCTGCCAGACGCGTCCTGCCAGCAAGCGCATGACGTTGTCGTCGGCGATCATCACCCGCCCTTCCTGAACCACATAATGCCGGTCCGGCTCAAGCACGTCGCGCGCCAGGATCGCCATGCTCACCAGGTCGGCGCAGCGGCGCGGGTGGCGCCAGTAGACCGGCAACAGCGTGGCCGCCAGCTCGTGCAGGCGGTGTTCTCCGCCAGGCGTAAACTGCACTTGCCACGCGAAGCTGGTGTCGATCAGGTAGTCGACCTCCGGCTGCAGGCTGGCCACCAGCTCCAGCGCCGCCAGCGTGGCCACGTTCAGCACGGTCAGCTGGCCGGCCGCGCTCAACATCACCGGGCTTGACGCATCGTCGGCCAGCACCGCTTCAATGTCGGCAACAATGGCCACCGAGCTGGGCCGCATGAGCGGCACCGCGCCCTGGCCGGCAGAGCGCAAATGGCGCCGGATGGGACTGGTGGCGCCGTCAAGCAACAGTTGCTCGCGCATCACATCGGAGAGCAACTGGCGCGCGCTGGCGTACAGCACGTCGCTGGCGTAGGCGCTTTCCGCGTCGCTTGCCTGCATGCCCGACCCCAGCGCCGCGCTGCTGCAGCCGCACAACTGGAACAGCGCCTGAAAACGCACCGCGTCGCGCGCGGCGGCCTGTTCGCCCCCGCACACCACGTGGCAATTGCGTCCGCTCCAGGCTTGCAGCACCGCGCACAGGGCCACGGCCAGCGCGTTGCCCGCCAGATGCCCTGTCTGCACGGCATAGCCCAGGTACATGCCCAGCGCCGCGCCCAGCTCGTCCGGCGTGGGGGCCTGGCCAAAGGCGGCGCGGCTGGCGCATGCCAGTGCCGCCAGCGCATCAGCGCGCGCGGTCCCGCCGTTGGCTTGTCCTAATGCGCAGGCGCGCCGCAGACCGGCGCGGCCGCGCTCGATCGTCGCGGCCAGCGCCGCCTGGTCCATGCGGGCGGCGGCGTCCAGCGCAACGGCAGCTTCGGCCAGGATGGCGCGCCGCTGCTGGAAATCAAAGGCCATAACGTTTTTGGAACAATTGCTGCAAGGCTTTTCGAGCCTGCGCAAACAAGGGCTCGCCCGGCAGCTTGATGCGCAGGACGCCGGACATGCCCGGCAGCACCGTCAAGCCCGCTTTCTGCGCGCCTTGCAGGTCGGCCGGCAAGGCGGCGCGCACCTCAAAAAAGGACTCGGCACTCGCTTCGCCGCTCTGGTCGCCGGGCTTGACGGCGATCTCGCCGCCGCCGGCAAAGCCGAGCGCGCTGGAGGCGAGCTTGTCGCGCTGGTAGGGAATCAAGGTGTAGCTTGGCACGTTGAGCGTAACGTCGGCCTGGCCCGCCAGGCGCAGCTGCGCGCCGGCCTGGCTGTGCCTGAACAATTCGTCGGCCTGTTCCTGCGGCACCACGGCCACGAAGCGATAGTTACTGTCGTACACCAGCTCGCCAAGGGTGTGGCCACGCGGCATCCAGCCGCCGCGCCGTTCGTTCAGGCCGGCAGCGGCCACCCAGCGGCCCGCATGGGGGGCGCGCACCACCAGTTGGGCGCGCAGGCGGTCCAGTTCAGCCATCTGCGCAGTCAAGGCTTGCAGGCGCTGTTCCAGCGGCGCGCTGTCGGCCAGGTTGCGCTGCAGCGACTGGCGGTATTGCACTTCCAGTTCCGTGCTCTGTTGGCGTGCCAGCTCATAGTCGTAGTCGAGTTCCGGATTGACCAGGATGGCTATCGGGTCGCCCGCGCGCAATTGCGCACCGCTGGCGGCAACCAGTTCCTTCAAAATAGCTTCGCTGGCGGTGTGCAGTACCGCCGATTCGTTCGATTGCAGCACGCCGTGCGCGCGGATCGCGTTGGGAAACGGCATGAACAGCACAACGGCAGCCAAAGTGCCGAGCATCAGCGCGGCGCGGGTGGACGCCTGACGCCGGATGCCGGCCAGCTTGGGTCCATTCAAGTGCTGGAACAGTTTCTTGAGCGGCCAGATCAGCAGCGTCAAGCCCGTCACCACGGCCATGAACATCCCTACCAGGAACCATTGGTCCATCACCACCAGGATGATGCCGGTCGACACCAGCAGCCGGTACACCAGCGCAGAGACGCCGTAGGTGGTAAACCAGATCCGTTCGCGCGACGTGACGGCCGGTGTTTCGGCGTTCCGGTTGCCCAGCAGGTAGCGGTCGCCAAGGTACATCCAGTGTTGCTGCGCCTTTTGGTACAGATTCGGAATGTCGATCAGGTCGGCCAGGATGTAATAGGCGTCAAAGCGCAGCAGCGGATTGCCATTGAACAGCAGGCTGGACACCGACCCGACGATCATGACGTTGTACGCCAGGCTGTTGATCACGCCGGTGCTGGTATGCGCCCAGACCAGCGCGCCTATGGCAGCGAGAAACAGTTCAACCAGCATCCCGGCGGCGCTCACCAGCGCCCGCTCGAAGCGGCTCTTGAAGCCCCAGGTGGAAGCGGTATCCACATACGGCAGCGGCGTAAGGATCAGGAACATGACGCCAAAGGCGTGCACCGACCCGCCAAAGCGCTTGCAGACAAAGGCGTGGCCGGTTTCATGCAGCAGCTTCATGCCCGTCAAGCTCACCATCAGCCACGGCAGGTTCGACAGCGAGAACAAGCCTTGCGAATGGTTGGACAGCGCGCCCCAGTTCTGCACGGCAGTGGCCGCGCCGGCCAGCACCACCAAGAGCCACGTCAGCAGTGCACCGGGGCCGGTGGTGAGGGCGATCAGCTTGCTGCAGCGCCCCAGCAGCCGGTCCGGATCGAACAGGAAAATGCGGGTGTACAGAAAACCGATCAGTTTGCTTTGCAGCTCGCGCCGGCGCTGCGTCTGCCCGCGCCGGTAAATAGCCTGGTTGTCGGGCAGCTCCTGGAAGTACAGCATGTTGGCCAGGTGCAGCTGGGAGAGGATGCGGACCACGTCTTCCTGGCCCGGAGCCTCGTCCGGGCGGGTGGCGATAAAGTCGAGCCAGGCTTGTTCCACCGTGCGCTCGGGGGTGAGCGTGGCGATGAAGGCATACGCTTGCGGCGTGATCCGAAAGTACCGGTGCGTGAAGCTGTCATGCAGCACGTACCACGGCTCGCCGCCAAATTGCTGGCGTTCCACGCGGGTGCTGGCCGGCAGTGCCACGCGGGCCTGGGCGATGCGGAACCACGAATCGCTAAAGACCGCGCTGCTCATGTCGTGGCCTGCTTCAACCGAGCCACCAGAGCTTCATCCGCAGGCTGTCGACCAGGCCGTGCGTGAGGATCCAGCCGACGTTGCGCTGCCCGCCGTCGATCACGGCCATGCCGCTCATGCCCGGGCGCCACCACGCTTCCGGCGCTTGCGAAAGCTTGGCCTTGACCAGGAAATGGTTGCCTTCCTGGCCCTTGACCTGGGCTACCGGAATCACGCTCGAGAGCGTAAAGGCGATCGACTGGCCGGGCCTAGCCAGCAGGCGCAATTCACCGGTGGCGTTGGGCAAAATGTAGCGCACGTCGCGCTCGGCCACCATGATCTCCACATACAGGCCGTCGATGCGGGCCACCCGAAACAGGTTGTCGCCTTTCTTGACGGGGGCGTTGAGCAAGTCCTTGCGCTCGCCGGCCACCACCACGCCATCGAACGGGGCCACCGCCTGGGCCTGGGCCAGGTATTGTTCAATCCGGGTCAGGCGCGCGTCGGCCTGGGCAAAGCGCGCTTCGGCCACGCCCAGTTCGGCCAGCGAACCGGCGGCGCGCGCCTTGTCCGCTTCCGCTTCCAGGCGCTGGCGGTCGGCGCCCAGTTCAAGCTGCTGCTGGCGCAGTTCGCGCGTGTCGAGGCTGGCCAGCAGCGCGCCCTTGCGCACCACGTCGCCGGCGCTGGCCTGCACCGCGTCGATCCGGCCGTCGAACTGGGCGCTGACCAAACGCGTGCTGTCGGTGGTGAGCTGGGCGCTGGCCTCGAACCGGTAGCTCATGCTGCCCAGCAGGACAAACAGCAGCAGCGCCGACGCCGTGGCCACCAGCACCCGCGTCCACACCTTGCCCGGGCCAAGCCAGCGCGCCAGACGCGCGCGCGTCCAGTCGCGCAGGCGCGCTCCCCACCAGCGGTCGCGCTGGCGCAATTGTTCCAGCCACGGCTGCAAGAAACCAAACATGAGACGCAGTTCGGCTTCGTCGGGCCGCTGGGCCGGTTCCTGGGCAAAGCCGAACAGCAGCACGGCGCCGGCTGCCTCGCCCTTGCCACCTACACCGGCCGCACCGCTCGCCGCCAACGGCAGCGTATGCACGCGCGCCATCCCGAGCACGCGCGCCAGCTTGCCGTGCGCGGCCAGGGGCGCGCTGTCTTCACCCGCTGCGTACCAGACCGGGCCATTGTGGCCGAGCGCTTCGTCAAACACCTCGTCCATCAGCTGCACGTTTTCCGTGTTGCGCTCAAAGCGGTCGAGGTGGCTAATCGCCACGGTGCGCACGGCGCCGTCCGCAGTCCAGCCCAGTGCCACCTGGCTGGCGCCCACACCTGCAGCCAGGTTATTCACCAGTACCAGGGCAGCTGCTTCAAAATGTTTTTCGGCCACCACCTGGGCTGCCAGGTCGAGCAGCCCCGCGCCGGCGGGCGCCGCTTCGGGGGGCTCCGGTTCGCCGAAGTCGGCCACCAGCAAGGCGCGCATTAGCAGTTCATTGAGCTGGCCGCGTTCGCGTTCCGGGATGTCCATCACCAGCAGCGCTTCGCCGATCCCGGTCGTTTGCACCACGGCCAGGATGCGCAGGCGGCCCGCGTCGTCCTGCATCGGGGTAAAGGCAAATCCTTTTTCGAGGGTGCGCTCGCCGCGCTTTTCCAGCACTTTTTCCCAGTTGCGCAGGGCCCAGTCGTCGCCCTGGGCTTCCGCGCCCAGCACCGTCCAGCCGGCTTCGGTGCGCTGGATCAGCAGCACGGCCGTGGCGCGGCACAGCGCGCGCATCAGGGCGCAATAGGTGCTCCAGTAGTCGGCGCGGTTGCGCCCGCGCCGCTCGCGCCGGTGCTGCTGCAGCGCTGCCACCAGGCCGGCGGCGTCAAGCCCCGGGGGCGGCGTTGCTGCCTCGGGCGAAAATGGCGGCAACTCTGTTGGGCGATTCATGGCGGGGTCTGTTCAGAAAGGAGGCGTGGCATGCCGCTTACCGGCGCGCGAGCGGCAGCTCGATAAAGCCCTTGATGCCGGGACGGATGCTCAAGGCGCGATTCGGCAGGTCAATCCGGATCTCCACCAGGCCGCTGGAAGGGTCGGCCACGCTGGAAACCAGCGCCACTTTGCCCATCACCGGCGCGCTGCCCGATGCAGCCTCGAAGCGCACTTCGATCGCCTGGCCCGCTTTCAAGCCCGGCACTGCCTTGAGCGGCACGTTCGTGCTCAGGTAGCAGGTCGACGCGTCGACCAGCACCATCTGCGCTTCGCCCGGCTTGGCCCATTCGCCGGCCCTGGCCGCCACTTTGGTGATCACGCCGGCGCGCGGCGCCGTCATGTCGCGCAGCGCGCGTTCCTGCATGGCGCCGTCATACTCGATTTTTTCACGGCGCTTTTGCGCCACCAGCTGTTCGACCCGGCCGCGCGCGGCCGAGTACTCCACTTCCAGGCGCGCCAGTTCATCGCGGCTGATCGACGCGGTGCTGTCGAAGACGCGCTTGGTGTTCTGGTACATGGATTGCAAGGTACGCGCGCGGTCGCGTGCGGCGTCCAGCTCGCTGTTGTCGCGCCAGATCACCTGGCGCCGGTTCACTTCCAGCATCTGCATGCGGTCGTCCAGTACCATCAGCACCTGGTTGGCCTTGACGGCCTGGCCGGCGCGCACATTCAGGCGCGACACCACGCCGCCCACGCCCATGCTGAGCGCGACTTCCTGCACCGGATGCACCAGGCCGACGAATTGTTCGGCCATGGCCTGGCAGGCGGCGCCGGCGCACAGGGCCGCCAGGGTCAGGCGGGCGGCGACGTGACGGGCACGATTGCAAACTGCGGATGGCATATCAGTCTTTCAAGGTAATGGCGTAGTGATCGAGCAGGCTGCCGTCGGCAAACAGCAGTGCGTCGTTGGCCTGGCCCAGGCGCGCCGCACTTTCAACCAGGCGCTGGCGGCTCTCGGTCAATTCCGATTCGCGCTGCAGCAGCTGCGACAGCGGCGCCATGCCGGCGTCGTAGCGCACTTTTTCAATGCGCAGCAATTCGTTGCGCAGGTCGATGTCGCCCTGCATGCGGGCCAGTTCATCCTGGCCGCCGCGCGCCTGGTCCCAGCGCGAGCGCACGTCGTTGCCCAAGGCGGTGCGGATCGAATCGATTTCGATGTTGGCCTGGCGCACGCGCGCCTCCTGGGCCCGGGCCTGCGAGCGGGCGCGCTGGTTGCCTTCCAGCGGCACTTCCACGTTCAGGCCGATCGACCAGTTCTGGTAGCGCGCCCCTTCGGTCACGGTGCGCGCAATATCGTTTTCATTGGAGAGGCCGGTATTCGAACGAGTGATCAGCAGGTCGAGCGTGGGCAAGCTCTGGTTGCGGGCGAAGTCGAGCCGCAGGCCGGCTTGCTCGGCGCGCAGTTGCGCAATGGACAGCGCCGGCCAGCGCTCGAGCGCATGCTCATAGCGCCACTTTGCGGTACCGAGGTTGAATGCGGTCGGATTCGGGGCGCCCGTAGGCAGCACCAGCGTGATGCCGCTTTGTTCCAGCCCGGCGATGTTGAGCACCGTGGCTAGGCGCGATTCGGCTTCGCGTACGCCCTGCTGGGCGCGGATCTGTTCCACTTCGCGCAGCAGCACCGCCGCCTTCGATTCGATGCCATTGCTGGCGGCCAGTTTGCCGGCGTCGATGCGCGCCGCCGTATCGGCCTGCACTTTTTGCGCGAAATCGAGTGCCCGCTGCCGGATGGCGCTCACTTCATGGGCGCGGTACAGCTGCCAGTACAGGGCCAGCGCATCGTTGCCGGTCTTGAGCAGTTGCTGGCGGTACTGCAGGGTGGCGATCCGGTATTCCAGGCGCGAGACGCGCAAGTCCGTCTCCACCACTTTGTTGCCGGCGCCCTTGAGCAGCGGTTGCTTGAAGTTGAGCACGATGGCGCCGTCGTATTCGGTGTCGCCGGCCGCGCCGCTGCCAATGATGTTGTTGCGCCGTTCGCGCAAGCGATAGCTCAGCGACAGGTCGGCGCCCGTCGGCAAGCGTTCGCGGATGCCCACTTCAGCGGTGGAATTGAGTTCGTCCAGCACGTTCAGGCGGCTGGTGGCAATGCTGGAAATGCGCTCTTCGACGGTACGCTGGCGCTCTCCACCGTCGCGCCGCCCGTTGCCGAACAAGACCACTTCGTAGAGCGCTTCCTCGGCCTTGCTCAGTTCGCCCGCCACCTCGATCTGGGCGCGGCTGTAGCGCACTTCGGCGCTGCGGCTGACGACCAGTTGCAGCAACAGTTTGGGCGTGAGCGTGACGCTGCCGGCCAGCGGCTTGAGCACAGCGGGCGGGGGCGCGGCGCAGATGGCGGGCGTGACGGCGACGGTCGCCGCGGCGGCCACGGCCAGTGCCAGCAAGGTTATTCGGGTACGTGCAGACATGGCTTACCAGCAAAAGACAAATGGGGAATGACAAAAACAAACGCCGCCCGCAGAGCGCGGCCGGCGTCGGTGTGGCTGAAGCGCGCACTTGCGCGCGGCCAGCCGGCACAACTTACTTGGCCGATTTCTCGTCCTTGAGCATGACCAGGCGTTCGATCTGCGACAGCGATGTGAGCTGGGCGTAGATGGCAGGCAGGTAATGCTTGCGGCGCACGTCCAGGAACAGCTCGTCCGACAGATTGTTCAGGCGCTCTTCATTGATGACGTAGCAGCCGGAAATATTCTTGAACTGGTCATTCTGGCGCACGCGCATGTTCAGTGGAACGAACAGGTTGTGCTCCGCCAAAAACTTGCAGAATTCGGTGGTGACCGCATCCATCTGTTGCAGTTCTGACAGATAGCGCTTGACGTTCTCGATCACTTCGGTCGGCTCGCCTTTTTCGTTGAACAGTGGCTGGCCTTCGGTGTCATTGATCAGGTCGCTGCCCTCGTCGACGCACACCAGGAACCGGCCGTCTTCGCTTGCCTGCGACAAGGCGAACGGATAGCGGCGGATGATCGCCGGAATGTAGGAAGCTGCCCACTTGCCGTTGGCGTCGACGAACAGGTTCTCGCCAGCATCCAGACCCATCAGGGCAACCGGGCGGAACTCATCTTTTTCCTTGTCTTCGATAAACACCAGCGGATAAATCGCTGCCGACCTGACAAATTCGTGCGTTGTCACGTAAGCGATGTGGAATTTGGAAGCAAATTCAAAACCTTCAACCTGCTTGACTTTTTTCCCGGCGTGACGCTGCTGATTGACAGGAACGACTTGTTTAAACATGTAGATCTCCATTGGTTTGGTAAGGGTGGGACGCTGTGGTACAGCGGCCCGACATCAGTGTTCTTGCACATCCACGGCGCGCGCGCCGCCGTTCAGTTCCCGCCACGGACCAGTCGGATGTTTTTTGCTCCGGTCTTGAAGGCAGGACCCACGTCGCCAGCGTTGAAGTCGACATACCATGCGAGGGCAGCATTCAGCGCATAGGGCGACCCCGTCCAGAAGCTCTGGGCTGGCGTGCGGGAAAATACGGTGGCGTTGATTGCCGGGTTGGTGCACTTGCGTTCAACCAGCGTCGCCAGTTCATTGCGGTTCGGCAGGCGCCAGTCGTTCGCGCCTGCACCCAGTGTGGCGGACGCGGCATTGACGGTGGCGACGCGCGCCAGGGCCTCGGCCCAGGTGCCCGTCAGCACAGCGCCGGCGGCGCAATCGGCGCCGGACAAGCCTTCCGCGCAGCGCTTCCAGGTCAGCCCCGTGGCCTTGTCGAGAACGGTGTCGGTTGCGACAGTGAAACGAGTGTCCGGCGTGTCGGCGACGATGTCGGCGCCATTGCAGGCGGCCTGCGCCGACGGGACAATGGCTGCCAGCAGCGCGGCCAGTACGAGGGTGCGCTGACGCAATTGTTTATACATGGTGGCTCCGCGAGACATAGGTGAAGTAATGGCGCTCAAAGGGTTCACCGGCCACGGACCAGGCGGATGCGATTGGCTGTCGATTTGGCCTGCGCGGTAACGGCGCCGCTATTGAAGTCAACCGCCCACGCGCCCGCGCTGTCGCCCGCTTTTGGCGAATCGGTCCAGTAAGTGGCTGCGGCCTGGTTGGCAAACGCGGCGGGGATGGTCGGCGCAGCGCTCGCGCCGCTGTCGACAATGCCCGAGAGCTCGTCCGCGTGCGGCAGGCGCCAGTCAGAAAAACCGCAGGTGCGCTCGCTGTTGGCGGCCGCGACAAACGCATCGGTGTCGCACACGCTGCCGGTGCACACGCCGCCATTGCCGGTGCCGATGGCACCGCCGTTGGCCGCTGCCGCACTGCGCCAGGTATAGGTGGCGTTGGCGCTGTGTAAGCCGCTGGCAGTCTTGCCTTCCCAAACCAGCCCGGTCACGCCATCTTGCACGCAGCTTGAATTGGGCAAGGTGGTGAGCATGAAGGCTGACACTCGAAAGCCGCCCTGCCCTGTAATCGCTGCCGTGCCGTCGCGTCCAAGCTCGGCGTCTTGCCCGGCCAGGCCCACCTGCGGACAAGCCAGGCCCACTGCAGCCAGGCTGGCGCAGGTGGTGATGCCGGTGTCGTTGATACGTTTGCTCAGTTCAAGCGTGCTGCTTGCGCTGGCGCGCAACAGGCCGCTCGCTACGCCGCTTGCGTTGCCATCGTTCCAGGCAAAGCTGAGCGTCTTGTCGGCGCTGCCCGCGCCGCTGCAAATGGCCAGATCGACCTGGCGGTTGACGGAGCCGGCGTCAAGCGTGAGGCGGCCGGTCGTGCTGGCCGCCGGCGTGGCGCTGACGTTGGAAGCTGCGACGACGAAAAAATCCACGCCGGGCGAACAGGCAATGCCGCCGGTGGCCCCGGTGATCGTAAAGCTCATGCCCACCGGATAGGTTGCCGCCGCCAGAAGCGCCGGACGGAACGACAGCACAGCCTCCCCGGTCAGACCCTGGATGGCAACGCCGGAGTTTACCGCCAGCACGTGCGGCGGGGGCGGGACGACAACCGGCGGCGGCTGCGCCGGCGCGGAACCGCCGCCACCGCCGCCGCCGCACGCGCTCAGCAATACGAGTGCAGTTCCGATCAGCGAGCGGCGCACCATTATCGCTGGCGCATGGCCGCGCTTGTTGGCAGTGTGTAGACAACGCATTCCGACCCCTTGTGACAGCCCGAGACAGAACGAGCGAAGGAGGCCAGTGTCGATGGCTTTTGGTTTTGCTGTCAAGTAATTTAACTAGAGCTGTAGGAATAAATCCACGCAGAGAGGGTAAGTCTGGCGGACGTGTATTGACATGCATGTACCATATCTTTACCCGACCGCCAGAATACCTGGCCCGCTTTGCCGCCTGATTGCTTGAAATCATGCTCAGATAGCGAGATCCTCCAGCCAGTAGTCGAACGCCAGCGTTTCTTCGGCCTGCGCGCCGCCAGCACCTTGCAAGCCGAGCGCACCCGTACTCATTGCCGCCTTGCCAATACCCTGGCTGGTGGCCGACAGCAGACCGCTGACCGCCTTGTCCAGCGCGATCGATCCGGCCAGGTAGCTTGCCACCGTGCTGCCGCCTTCAGCCGAGGCAAAGGCGGGCGCGCCAAAGAAGGACAGCGGCGCCGGGGTGGCCAGCGCTGGTGCGTGCGGCACCGTCGCAGGGGTCGGGTCTTCGGTGCGGCGCGTAACTTCGCCAATGCCTACCGCCTGCTCGTACATCGTCGCGCCGTCGAGCACGTAGAAGTGGGTACGGCCATCCGCGCCCGTATCCTGCAATTCGATGCCGGTGCGGACGGCCAGGTAAATGGCCGGGGACTGCACTTCGATCGGGTTGCCGGTGCCCACTGGCGCGCCGTAGCCGTACAGCGACACGGTCGCAGCGACCACGTTGACGGCATTGTCGCCGTTGACGTCGACGATGCCGCCGCTGGTGCTGCGCAGCACCACATGCTGGGCATTGACTTGCGCCACACCCAATGTGCCCGCCGCGTTCAACACCACCGCCGCGCTCGACGTCACCGCCGTGCCGGCATCCATCGCGATCGCGCCCGCGCCGCTGTAGATCACAACGTCGCCCGCGCTGGCAGCCACACTGTCGTGCAGTACAACGCCGTTGCGCCCGTCAAGCACGATGCTCGATGCCTGAAGGCTGCCGGCGCCCTGCGCGAGCGTGATGCTGGTGCCGAACACCTTGACCGGCGCGGCCGTGATGGCGCCCAGGTCGATTGGTGCCAGCGTGACGTTGCCGGCACCCACAGCCGCGTGGCCGTCGCTGCCCTGCACGCCGATCACCAGGCTGTCGGCGCTTGACAGGTGCGCCAGCATGCCGGCGCTGATATTGAAGGCGCCGGCAGCAGCGCCGCCGACCACGATGTCGCGCGCCATGTCGCTTGGACGCAGCAGCACGTTGGCCGCACCGTTGACGTCGCCGTTGAGCGTGAGGGTATTGGCCTGCACGATGAACTGGCCGTCGACGGCGTGCAGCACGACGTCGCCGATGATCACTTCACTCGCGCCGCGAATCACCAGCGAACCGCTTTCCAGCGTCAGCAGGCTGTCAAAGCGCACCACGCCGGTGGCGTTGATGACAACGTCGCCGTTGACCGTCACCGCGTCGGCAAAGCTGACGTTGGCCGCGCCATTGATGGTGAGCGAGGCCAGCGCCGTGGTGGCGCCAATCGGGCCGCCAAAGACGATGCTGTCGCCGCCTGCGGCCAGCGTCAGCCGGTCGTTGCCGGTGGCGCCATCGATGTTCTCGTTGAACAGCATGTCGCCGCCTGCGAGCGCGCCGTTACCGGACGTTACCGTCACCACGCCGACGATCGTTACCGCAGCGCGTGCTTCGAGCGAGTCGGCCGTCAGCTGGCCTTCGACACTGATCACGCTGCCAGGACCGGACACATTCAAGACCAGGCCATCGCGAAACACGACCGGAACGGTGCGGCCATCGATGTCGATGTCCTGGCCCGGCGCCAGCGAACCGGCGCCGATGACAACGTCGTCAAAGCCGCCCTTCAGGTTAGCCAGCGACGCGCTGTCCAGGTACAGCTGGCCGGCAGCATCCGCTGCTGCGCCGCCGATCTGGATGCCCAGGGCCGGGTTGGCAGGCATGATCAAGAGCTCGCCGCCCGCGCCAACCAGCGGCTGGTTCACCACGAAGGTGTCGCTCGTGACGCTCACGTCGCGTCCCGCGCCCGCTGCCAGCGGCACGTCGAGGACCACCGGACCGCTGCTCGCCGCCAGCGTGATATTGCCCGCTGGTGCAGCCACGCCGATCAAGGCGCTTTCCGTGACCAGCGTGGCGCTGCCATCGGCGCTGACGCGCTTCACGCTTGCCGCTACGCCAGCCGCATTGACTGCCAGGCCATCGGTGTCGACCAAGGAGATGTCGCCGCCGCCCGCTTGCGCGGCCAGTTGGCTGACCGCGATCTCGATCGGATTGTCAATACTGCCAATGGCGCCACCGGCTGCCATGCGCAAGCCTGCCGCACGCAGCTTGACGCCTTGCGTGGCGCCTGCGTTCTGGCCGTCCGTGATCATGTTACCCGCTACAACGCTCAGGTTGGCGCTGCCTGCCGAAATCATGCCCACTTCAATATCCTGCGCATGCAAGGCGATGTTGCCATTGGCGCTGCTGGTACTTGCCGTGCCGGCCATCGCAATGGTGCCCACGGCGGCAAGGTCAATCGTGCTGCCCGCGCCTGCCGTGCTGATCGCCTGGTTCTGCAACAGCGACGAACCTGCAATGGCGCTGATACTGCCGCCGGTGCTGAGCAAGCCGGCGTTGGTGACGATCATGCCGCCTGATGCGAGCAGCAGATTGCCGCCGGCTGTCACGCCGGCGTCAATGATGATGTCTCGCGCCGCGCCCAGGACCGCATTGCCAGTGACGGCAACACCGCCGGCCGCCACGTGCAGCGATTCGGCTGCCGCCACGTACAGGCCGCCCGCGCCGATGCTGGCGCTAAAGACGCCTACGTCAGTCGCCAGCGCATTGGCGCCGCTACCGGCCGCCGCTGCGTTGATCGTGAGCGCGCCTGCCATCACATCGAGCGCAGGCAAGGCCTGGACCGCGCCGCTGATGGCGCCGCCGGCTGCGAGCGTAATACTGCCCCAGCCTGCCTGGCCAGCGCGCGAGCCGCTGACACGGTCAATGACGCTGCGCGCGTCGAGCAGACCAATGACGATCTGGCCGCCCGCGCTGTAAGTGATCGCGCCGCGATCCGTGCTGCTTGTTGCTGCCGGCGCCATGGTGATGTCGCCAGTGGCGACCAGCACAATGCTGCCTGCCATTCCAGTGGTGCTGATCTGCGCTGCCTGCGCAATGCTGCCCGCAGCCAGTTCAATGCTACCGGCGGAAGTCAGGCCAGAGAGCCCCAGATCGGTGACAACGCTGGCGCTGCCGTCGGCCGCCAGGCGGCTGACCGCAACCGGCCCGACGCTGCCAATCGCAATCGCGCCAATGCCGTCCACATACAGGCTGCCGGCTACCTGCGCGGCCAGCGTCGTTACCGCTACCTGCAGGTGGGCGCCGGTGATTCCGGCGCCGCCGGTCGCTTCCAGGCGCAGCGAACGGGCCGTCACGTCGGTGTCGCCAGCGCCGCTGTCGACAATCGCTGCGGCCAACAGGCTCACGTCCAAAGCGCTGACGATGCTGCCCAGCGCCAGCGTGCCGCCGGCTGCATAACGCACATTGCCAACTGCGGTGGTGGTGACGCCGTCATCCATGTTGATGGCGCCGCCGGATGACAGCGACACCGTGGTGGCGCTGCCGATGTTTGCCTTTTGCGCAATGGCGCCGGAAGCGGACAGCGTGACCGAACCCAAGGCCGTGCTGATGGCGTTATTGACAGTGATGTCGCCCGCAGTCGCCTGCAGCAAGATGCTGCCCGCAGCCGAGACGTTGTCGCTGACGACCAGCGCGCCGCCGGTGACTAGCACCAGGTCGGCGCCGGCGGCCAGATTGGCCTGGGCCGCATTGACCGTGGCTGCTACGACGCCGCGCCCGTCAACGCGGTTCACCTGCACGCTGACCGTATCGACAGTCACGCCGTCGGTCTCGCGCAGGTAGATGGCGCCGCCCGCTTGCGCGGACAGCGTCGTCACCGTGGTGTCGAGTGCGTTGGTGGCAGCGCCGATGGCCTTGCCGGCCACCAGTTGCAGGCTGCCCGCAAAGATGCCCGACTCATTGGCGCCGTCGATCACACTGGCACCTGCAACCACGCGCACGCCTGCCGTACCGGCCGAGATGATCGCGACCGTCACGTTGTTGCCCGCTTGCGCAGCGATGTTGCCGCTGCTGCTCACCAAACCCGTGCCGGCGGCCATGCCAATGTCGCGTACGGCCAGCAGGTCCACGGTCTTGCCCGCACCGGTGCTGACGATGTTGGTGTTCTGGACGATGTCGCGCCCCGCGTTCAGGCTCACATTACCCGCACCGGTCACTGCGGCGCCGGCGACGATGTCGGAGGCAGCCTGCAACAGCAGGTTGCCCGCTGCGCTCACGCCCTCGGTGACGGTGATGCTGCCGGTGCTGGCGACCAGCACCACATTGCCGGCCGAGACCAGGTCCGAGAACCCGGCGTCGACCACGCTGACGACGCTGCCTTCAGCGTTCACGCGTGTCACGCCAATGTCGGCCACAGAACCAATGACGATCCCGTTGGCCGCGTCCAGATAAACGCCGCCCACGCCAGCGCTCGATACCGCCAGCGTGCCAACATTGAGCTGCAGGTGCGAACCGGCCAGGCCCGCGCCGGTGTTGCCGGTGCTGGCCGTGGTCAGGCGCAACTGCGATGCCGTAACGTCGGTTTCCACGTTGCCCGCATCGGTGATGCTGCCCGCGATGAGGCTCACGTTGCCCGTGGTGCTGACCGCACCCAGCGTCATGACGGTGCCTGCGGCCACGCGGATATTGGCGTTGCCGCTGATGCGGGTGCCATTGTCCATTGCAATGCTGCCGCTGGCTGCCAGGTCGATGCTGCCGCTGCCCGTCACGCCAATGTCGGCGTGCTGCACGATGGTGCCGCTGGAAGCGAGCGAGATTGCGCCGCCCGTGCTGGTGATGGCGCTGTTGACAACCAGGCCACCGGTGGACGACTGCAGCAGCACATTGCCTGCTGCGAGAACGGTGTCGCTAATCGCCAGGCTGCCGGCGTTCGAGACCAGAACGATGTTGCCACCGGAGTGCAGGTTACTCTGGGCAGCGTTGCCGGTAGCGACTGCCGCGCCGCTCGCGCCCACCCGATTAGCCTGGATTGTCAAGGTATCGACGATCAAGCCATCGGTTTCGCTGACATACATGCCGCCCACGCCAGCTTGCGCCGTCAGGGTGACGATGCTGGTTTCAAGGTGGTTGCCGCCGCTGCCGATGGCACCGCCAGCACGCAGCTGCAAGCCATTGGCAAGGATGTCTGCATCGACGTCGCCGGCAGCGTCGCCGTCGATGATGTTGCCAGCAACTGCCCGTACATTCACGTTCGCGCTGCCTGCGTCGAGCGCGGCAATGGTGACGTCAACGCCGGCTTCCAGCACGATATTGCCGTTGTTGGAAGCCAGACTGCTGCTTGCCGCCATGGCAATGCTGCCAGCGGCGAGCAGGTCGAGCGTTTTGCCCGCACCCGTGGCCGCGATTGCCGATGCTTGCGCAATGTTGCGCCCCGCGTTAAGGCTGAGGTTGCCCGCACTGCTGAGCAAGCCGCCATTGACTACCAGGTCCGAACCCGCACCTGCCGCTTGCAGCAGCAGGTTGCCGGCGGCCGTGACGGCGTTGGCCGACAGGCTGGCGTCAACCGTGATGCTGCCGCCGCTGGCAAGCACCAGGTTGCCGCCCGAGATCAGGTCGGCCATGGCGCTGTCGCTGACGGCGCTGCTGCTGCCGTCGGCGGCCAGGCGGCTGACCGACATGCCGGCCACGCTGCCGATGACCAGGCCATTCGTTTCATCGAGGTACAGGCCGCCCGCCCCTGCCGCATTGGCGGCAAGCGTGCCCACCGTGGTTTGCAGGTGTGCAGCGCCCGTGCCGGCGCCTTCGCCAGCGCCGGTGCCAGTGGAGACCAGGCGCAGTGTAGCGGCCGTCACGTCAATGTCGCCCGCGCCGCTATCGGTCATGCTTGCTGCCTGCAGGCTGACATTGGCCGCACTGATGGCGCCCAGTGCCAGCGCGCCGCCGGCCACGTAGCGCACGGTGCCAGCTGCGCTGGTGATGACGCCATCGTCCATGCTGATGGCGCCACCGGCGCCGATGTCGACGCTGGCCGCGCTGCTGATCGCCGCCTTCTGGGCAATCGCACCGGACGCTGACAGTGAGACCGAACCGGCCAGCGTGATGACGCTGTTGTTCAGCGTGATGCCGCCGCCGCTTGCCTTGAGCAGGATGCTGCCCGAGGTGGAACTGACGTCATCGCTGACCAGCAAGTTGCCCGTATTCGACACCAGCACCACATTGCCGCTGGCGCTGAGGTTCGACTGGGCCGCATTGGCGCTTTGCGCCGCAGCGCCCGTGGCGTCCACCCGGTTGACCTGGATGGTGACGGTATCGACAGTGACGCCGTCGGTATCAAGCAGATACATCCCAGCCGCCCCGGCGTGTGCCGACAGGACCGAGACGCTCGTTTCCAGCGCGTTAGCGCCGCTGCCCACGGCGTTGCCAGCCGAAAGCTGCAAGGCGCCCGCGTTGATATCGACTTCATTGTCGCCAGCGGTGTCGCTGTCGATGATGTCGTTGCCGGCGATGATGCGCACGGCGCCACTGCCCGCTGCAATCGATTCGATCGTCGCGTCAAAACCTGCCAGCAGCGATACATTGCCATTGTTGCTGGTGATGGCGCTGCCCGACTGCTGCACGACGTGGCGCGTGGCCACCAGCTCGATGCTGGCGCCCGCGCCGGCCGCCGCAATGGCGCCGCCCTGGACGATGTCGCGCCCTGCCAGCACGCTGGTGCTGCCGCTGCTGTTCGTCACTGCCGCCACCAGCGTGATGTCGACACTGGCCGCCAGCAGCAGGTTGCCGCTGGCGCCAAGCGCGCCATTGATGCCGGTGACAATGCTGCCGGCCGCTGCCTGCAAGACCAGCGCTGCACTGCTGGCAATGCCCGCCTGTGCGGCGTCGGTAACGCTCGAGCCGGCGATGCTGCCGTCAGCCAGTACGCGGTTGACGCTGATCGCGGCGGTCCGGTCGACAACGATGCTGCCGCTGTCGATCAGATACAGCCCGCCGGCCACGGCCGACAGGCGCAGCGCTTCAATCTCAAGCGCTTCGCCGGCGGCGCCCACTGCCGCCCCGGCGTTCAGGCGCAAGTCACTGGCATAGATGTCAGCGGCGGTGTCGCCTGCGATGTCGGCAATTGCCCCGCCAGCCAGAACGCTGACCGAACCCCAGCCAGCTTGCCCACCGAGCAAGCCATCGCCGCGGTTGGCGGCGCTGCGCGCGTCGATCAGGCCAAGCGTGATGCTGCCGGCTGCCTGGTAGCGGATATTGCCGCCGTCGGTCTGGGCCAGGCCGCCATTGGCCATGATGATTGCGCCCGTGCTCGACTGGACGTCGATCGTCCCGCCGCTGGTGACCAGGCGTCCGAGCACGGTCTGGACGATGTTGTTCGTGGCCAGAACCGTAATGCTGCCGCTGCCGCTGCCGCTGCCGCTGCCGCTGCCGATGCTGGCGTTGAGCGTCAGTGCGCCGGCGACGTCAATGCGTACATTGCCGCTGCCGGTATTGATATCGCTGTCGATCGACAGATTGCCCGCAGCCGAAATATTGGTGCCCGAGCCGGCGCCGGTGTTCAGGCCCGTAATGGCCAGGTCGGTGACCGGCGCGGTGGCGCCAGACAGGTCAACCCGGTTGACCGAGACTGGACCGACGGTGCCAACTGCGACGCCATCGCGTTCAGCCAGGTAGGCGCTGCCCGCTGCGGACACCGCCATGACCGACACTTGCGTCTCGATCACCGCGCCAAAGGCGCCGATGCTGGCGCCCGCCTGCAGGCGCAGGCCGTAGGCGGCCAGGTTCACGCCAGGTGGCGCGGCCAGGTCGTCGTCCTGCGCGTCCGTAATTGCCGTGCCTGCGTTGATGCTGATGGTGCCGCCGCTGGCGCTGATGCCGGCGTTGACCAGGCCTACGCTGACGCTGCCGGCGACAGCCTCGAGGCGCACATTGCCATTGTTGGTCTGCAGCTGGGCTTGCGCTTCCATGCTGACCGAGTCCGCTGCCGACAGGTCGAGCGTCTGGCCGGCCTTGAGCGTTTCCAGGCGCGGCGCACCGATGCCGAGGTTGTCGATGCTGATGCTGTCGGCGGCGATGATGCTGATGCTGCCGCTGGTCGAGCTCAGGTCCGCCTTGATGATCACGTTGGCGGCCGTCGCTTCCCCGGTTTCGCCGGAGCGCAGCAGCAGGTTGCCGACGGCGCCCGTGCTGCGCACTGCGCTGGCCACGGTCAGTGCGCCATTGGCGGTGGTGATGCTGGCGTTGCCGCTGGTGCCGCCCAGGTCGACGGCAAAGCTGCCGGCGCTGGTCAGGCGTAGCGCCGTGGCCTCCTGGATGAACAGGCCGCCGCTGACGGTGTTGGCCGCCGACAGGCCGGCCACTTGCGTTTGCAGTGCCAGGCCGGCGCCGGCGCCAATGCCGGTGGTGGCTGCCAGCGTCACTTGGGCGGTGTCGCCGTCCAGATTCAGGCCGGAGCCGGTCAGTACGTCGACGATCGCGCCGTTTTGGGCCGTGAGGATCATGATGCCATCGGCTTCAATGATCGACAGCGCAATGCCGGTACCTGCCACCAGGCTGACCGCGCCCGAGTCGAGCGCGTTGAGCGAGGTGATCTTTTTGCCGTCCGCCATGGCGATTGCCGTGGCAGCGTGTACGCTGACCAGGCCACCGGCCGAACTGACGTTGCCACCCAGGCTGATATTGGCCAGGCTGGAAACAAGGCTGATAGCGCCGCCGCTGGACGTAGTGACGCCGTCATTGATGGCGTCGTCAAGGGTCGACAGTGCCCCGGACGCGTTAAGGTTGATGCTGCCGCTGGTGGTGGTGACGACGTCGTTGACCAGCAGCGCCTTGGCGCTGCCTGCCACGGACAGGCTGATGTCGCCGGTGCCGCTGGCGACAACGCCGCTGCCGCTTGCCAGCACCGTCATGGCGCCGTTGGCAGTGCTGATGTCGATGTCGCCGGAACCGGCAACGCTGGACTGGTTGACAAGCGTCAGCAGCAAGTCGCCGCCGAGCGCCGTTTCGTGAATCACGATGTCGCCGCTGGCGCCCGTATTTTGGGCGCTGACCGAGGCAAATTCCGTGTACAGCAGGCTGATGCCCAGCGCCGCATGGGCGTCCAGGCTGGCGCCGCGCAGTGCTTCGCCGCCCACGCCGTCGGCCATGACGTTGGACTGGGTAATCGCACCCGAGGCCGAGTACAGCGTGATGTTTTGCAGCGTGCCGTTGCGCGCTTCAACCTGGTTGTAGATCGAAATGTCGTTGACGGCATCGAACTTGATGGTGCCGGAAACGAGCAGCGTGTAGTTCAGCGTCGGCGAACTGAAGTCGTCGACGGCGATGCTGCCGCCGTAGACTTCAAGGTTGTCGCGCAGCGTAGGCTGCTCGACCGCGCCGATGGCGCCGATGCGCACCGCGCCCGCACCGGCCGTGGCGTGCCCCGCCATCTGGTGGCCGATGATGATCTTGCTGAAACCGTCGGCAAAAGTGGCGATCTCGTTGTTGTCGATATTGAGCGTATCGGCCGTGATGCCGTTTGGCGGCGAACCGAGTTCAATCGCCAGCCCGACCGTGGTCGGCCGCAAGGTCATGGTGCCGGTGCCAACGACTGATTCGCCGCCGCTCGAGAAGGTGATCTCGTCCGCTTCAATGAACAGGTCGCCGCCGCCCGAGAGCACCACGCCGCCCTGGAAGATGACCTGGGTGGCGCCAAAGATGGAGAAGTCGCCGCCATTGGTGAGCGTGACCGACTTGGTGAAGGTGACCACGCCCGAAGCGTGGATCACGAAGTCGCCATTGATGATGACGGACTCGCTGAACGTGACGTCGTTTGGCGTATTGATGGTGCCCGCGACATCTACGCCTTCGATGGTCAAGCCGGCCAGACCACCGTTGGCCAGGCTGGTGCCGCCCACTTCGCCGCCGATGGAAATATTGCCAGGCGCGCGCAGGATGGCGCTGTCGGGCGTGCCGTCCAGGTTGCCCTGGAAGATATGCGCCGGGTTGAAGCCCAGGTGGATGTTGCCGCTGCCGTCGCTGCCGGCGGTCAGGATGATGTTGGCGCCGTCAAAGCGCACCGAGTCATTGACCAGGATGTCGTCGGTGGCGGTCACGTCGGCCGAGTACGTGCTGGTGTGGCCCGAGCCGTCGATGATCAGCGAGGAACCGTTGTTGAGGATCAGGTCGGTATTAAAGAAGATTTCGCCGCCCAGCACCGGATTGATGAGGTGCAGCGTATCGTTGAGCGTCACCGCATCGGTGTTTCCTGCCTGGCCGATGTAGATCACATGGTGGCCCACATAGCTGCCCACGACGATCTCGGAGAAACCGTCCTGCAATTCAGCCAGCTCGGCATTATCGAGATGCATGCTGCCGGCCGTGCTGCTGCCGTTGCCCAGCACGATGACGCTGGCCGGGTCCAGCGGCACGAAGGAAATGACGGCGCCCGCGCTGCGGATGGTGCCGTCGATCTTGACGTCGTTGCCGCGCACGGTGATGTCCTTGCCGCTCGCGTCCACCGGCGCGGAGATGATCTGTTCGCCCGTCAGGCTGACCACTTCGGTGCTGCCGCCCTTGGAACCGTTGGCCGCAACGTCGCGCGCCACGTCCACGCTGACGGTGGCCAGAATCGCCACATCCATGCGTTCGCTGGACGAAGCGGTCAGCCTGACCGCGTCGACCGTGATCGACAATGGGCTGAACAGGAAGCCGGCGACCGTCTCGCCCACTTCGTCGCGCACGGCGATGGTGATGTTGCCGTCCGCCGTTTGCAGCATGGCGCCATTGGCCGCGCGCAGAATCGTTCCGTTGGCCAGGTGCGCCGCTTCGAGGTAGAACGGCACGTGGGCGACCGTGATCTGGCCGGTTGCCGCATCGACGTCGAACATACCTTGCGACATGGCCCACGACAGCTCGCTGTTGAAGTCGCGCTCAAGGCCGGCGTCCGGGCCGTCGGCCACGGTAAGCCAGCCCGCCACGCGGGTCATGCCCGCAGCGCTGACGGCTGCGTGCGAATTGAGCAAGCCGCCTTTTGGTACCTTGATGACGATGTCGCCGCCGCCGGCAACGTGCACGCCGCCGCTCATGACGATGTCGCCGTCTTCGGCCGTCATGGCCACGCTGACGCTGCCGGCGATGCTGCCGGTCGTCGCGATGTCGGCGTCCAGCGCAATCGCCCCGCCGATGCCGCCCGCGTACAGGCTGACCTTGCCGGCCAGTGCCGTGATGCCTTGGCCGGCCACGTGGATTGCCCCTGCCACGGTGGAGATGGAAACCGCGCCCGCCCCGCCCTGTGTCACATGGCGCAGTTCGAGTGCGTCGACCTCTTCAATGGCAATCGCGCCGGCGCCGCTGTTGGCCGCCTCGATCAGGGCGACCTGGGTGCGCAGCGCCTGGGCGTCGGAAGCGATGCCGCCAACTGCATGGATGACCAGGCTGGCGCCGCTGGCAACGATGTCGGTGTCGCCGTCGGTCACGCCAAGCTTGCCGCCCGCGTCAATATTCAGTTCGCCGGTATTGGTGGTGCGCAGCTTGCCAAGCAAGATGTCGCCGCCGGCGTCCAGTTCAATCAAGCCGCTGCCTGCGTCGAGCACGGTTTCACCCGTCATGACGAGCGCGCCGCCGTGGGCGTTGAGCGTGAGTTTGCCGGAGGTCGAGGTCAGGTCGGCCTGGGCCGACAGCGAAATCGCCCCAGCGGCGTCGAGCGTGATGTTGCCGCTGGCGCTGGAGACTGCCTGGTTCAGGACGATATTGCCCGCCGTGCTGGCGAGCGATACCGCGCTGCCCAGCTGGGCCGCGATGGCGCCGTCGAGCGTGAGATTGCCGCCGGCCGTGACGGTGACGGCCGCGCCGCTGCTGCTTTCAATGCGGTTGATGGTGACGCTGTCTTTTTCGTAGACGCTGATGGCGCCGGCGGCCACGATCTCGAGCGTGTCCGCTTCGATGCTGGCGCCTGCGCTGCTACCGGCGGTCACGCTGCCGTTCAGTGCACTCAAGAACACGTGCGCGCCGCTGGCCATTTTGCCGATCGTGATACTGCCGGTCAGCGACGTGATGCTCACGTTGCCCACCAGGCCGCTGATCTCGCCGATCGTCACGTTGCCATACACGACTAGGTTGATGTCGCCGCCGCCGATGCCGCCGTTGCCCATGCCGTCCATGGCGATCAGCGCGATCGACAGTTCTAGCGCGGGGTTACTGGCGTCGCTCTGCAGCACGGTCAGGTCGCTGCCGGCCCCGTGCACGGTTGCGGTCAAGGTATTGACCTGGGACGTAATGGTCAGGTCGGCGCCTGCGGTGACCGTCAGCGAGGTGGCCGTCACTTTGCCGCCGAGCGTCATGCCTTTGCCGGCCGACAGCAGCACGCTGCCGCCGGTGTTGCCTACGTCTAGCGCCGAGACCACCACCAGATCCTTGTCGGTCGCAAAATTGATCGACTCGTTCGGGTGGGTCGGCAGGTTGACGACGGTCAGCGAGCCGGTGGTGTGGATGCCGAAGCTGCCTTCGGCGCGCGTTGGCACGATCAACACGTAGTCGTCGTTGATCTGCAAGGTCTGGGCGCCATCGACGCCCGAGGCGCTGGTCACAAAAGCCTTGTCGGCCTGCTTGGCCGTCAGGGTCAAGGCATTGGTGGCGCCGACGCTGAACGCCGCGCCGACGGTCGACGCCGCATTCGCGTCGATCTTCGCTTCAAACGCGCCCAGTACCGAAGCCCAGTCTGCGCTCACGATGCCAAAGCCGGTCACGTTGTCGCCCACCTTGACGCTGTAGGCATCAATACCCACGCTCACTGTGTAGGTGACGCTGGACGAGACGGCGTTGCGGAAGGCCAGTTCGCTGACCTGGGTGGCGCTGGCGCCGGCTGCCGTTACGTGAACCAGGCTGGCCGGATTGGCGACTACCTGGTCGGTGCTGTAGGTCAGCGCAGGCTTGCCAACCGTGAACGCGGTATTGACGACATTGGCGGTGATGACGAGCTGGTGCCCGCCGCCGTTGGCGGTATTGGTCACCGTGACGTTGTTCGCGCCTTCGATTGCGCTCTTGAACGCGGTGAACACACTGCTCCAGCTGGCCGTCACGCCATTCTTGCCGGCGGTGACGCTGTACAGATTGCCGTTGACGCTCACGTCGAACGCGTGACCATCGAGGATGGTCAGCGCCGCGTAGTCGATGGTGTTGACCTGCGCCTGCGAGACGCCGGCGCGGGTGGTCGGCGTATTGGGCGCGCCCAGCACGTCCGCCTTAGTCGAGATGAAGGCGGCGTCCACCGAGAACGCCACGTTGGCCGTCTTGGCCAGCAGCGTGAGCGCCTGGTTGGTGGCGTCGATGGTGACGGTGATTTTTCCGTCCAGCTCGATCGATGTTTTGAGCTCGGTGAGAACCTGGGTCCAGGTGCGTACCGGATAGGTGGTAGTGCCGTTGCCGGCGACCACTTTGCTGACCGTCAGGGCCGAATGCTGTACGCCGTTGACCAGCACGACGACACTGCGTCCTTCCTGGAACGTAACGGCGCCAAAGTCGATCAGGTTTTGCTGGGCCACGCCGGAGGCTGCGGCCACCAGCGGCTCGGTGCCGTCGATGGTGACGCTTGCCACCAGCGACGCGGCGACCGCATCGATGGAGAAAGCGGTATTGTTGGCAACGGCGGTCAAGACCATTTTCGACAGCGCCACGTTGGTGGCGTCGGCGTTGACAGTGATCGCTTCGCCCGCTTCAATGCGCGCTGCCAGCGTGGTCAGTACCGAAGCCCAGGTCTTGGTCACGGTAGTGGCTGCGTACGTGGCGTCGTAAGTGGCATGCGGATTGACGGCAGCGGCCAGGCCGGCGCCGATTTCAGCCAGCGTGGCGGTGCCGTCAGCCACGTAGACGAACTGGCTGGCGCCGATGGTGACGACGTACTGGCCATTGTTGACCAGCGGGGCGCCGGTCAGGTTGGCCGTGACGCCCGCTTCGGTGGTCTTGGTCAGGGTGATCTTGTCGGCGCCCACATAAGGGCTGAAGCCCGAGACTGACAAGGTGGCGGTGCCGGCGCCGTCGCTGATGGTGACTACGGTGGTGCTGGCCGAGGCCGCATACGAGGCATGCGCCTCGATTTTGGCGGCCAGCGCGGTAGCGATATTGTCGAGCGTGTTGCCGGTGACGGCGACATGGCTGAAGGCCACGCCGGCCACGGTAATGGTGTAGGTGCCGCCAATGACAACCGCGGTGCCCGACAGGTTGATGGTACGGTCGACCGTGGCGTCGGCCCCGGCCACGCTCACGGCCGACGCGGAGGCGCCCGTGATCGGTGAATTGACGTTCACGCTGATGGCGCCAGCGCCCGTGTTCTTTAGGCTCAGGATACCGTTTTCGCCCGTCTGCACGCTGTACACATGGTCATTGATGACCACGGTGTAATCGGTGCCGGTGGCGAGGTTTTCAAACTTGTAGCGCACTTCGCTCACTTGCTTGGCAACGGTGCCAGGCGCGGTGGTCGCAATCTGGCCATCGTCCACGAACGCGTTCGACACGGCCGTGTCCAGGTGCTGGACAACGTCAACCGCACCGAGCACGAAGGTGCTATTGTCGGCCACGGCGGTGATGGTCAGCGCGTGCGCGCCAGGGTCGGCCGCCACGGTGACCAGGCCACTCGACTCGAGCTTGAACTCGAGCGCTTCGAGGATCGACGTCCAGGTGCCGACAACGGTCTTGCCGTCCACCAGGTCGCCCGCCTGGACGCTGTAGGCTACGCCGCCCAGCGTGACGCTGTAGCTGTAGGTGTCGCCCATGCGGTTGACAAAGATGAGCTTGTCGATCTGCTTGGCGGTGCTGCCCGCTGCGGTAACTTTGGAAACGTCGGCGCCGAACACGGCGCCGGCCACGCTTTGCACGTTTTCCAGCGACACCTGGGTGACGCCAGACAGGTAGCCGTCGGCGTCGAGGTAGCGAATTTCCAGTTCGGCGCCGGCGCCGTACTTGGAGGCGTCGGTCATTTCGACGGGCGCCAGCGGCTGGGTGCCGCGCAAGGTGACGTGGAAACCATACACGTCGGCCGAGTTGTTGTCGTAGGCGGCGCCGGTGACGCTGCCGTTGACGTCGCGCTCGATGGCTTGCCACTCGACCAGCGTGCGGCGCGCGTCGAGAACGACCGAGCCGCTGGTCTTCTGGGCGCCCTGCAGCACGGCCGCTTCCACATAGTCGACGAACATGTCGCCGCCCGACTTGACCACGATGTCGTGGCCGTCGACCATATTACGCACATCGCGCAGGTAGACATTGTCGCCGGCGAAAATGTCGATCGCCCCTTCCTGGGCTACCACGCTGCCGACGTACAGATCGGTCGCTTCGTTGACCTTGATGTCGCCCTTGACGGTCGACTTGGCCGACAACGACGAGACCAGCGTATTGAGCTGGATGCCGTTTTGCGCCGTCACATTGAGCGCATTGGCGATGAATACCGAAGCGCCATCGCTGGTGATCGCGGTGGCGTTCAGGGTCAGCTTGCCGGTGGTGGTGTTGGCCGCCACGATGCCGCCCTTGACGGTGAGCGTGCCGCCGATGTCGAGCGTGACGCTGCCGGTGTAGTCGTAGCCGGACAGGCCGCCGACGAACCCGGTCAGTTCCAGCGCGCTGCTCAAGGTTACGGACACACTATTTAGCGCGCGCAATTCAAAGTTCGACGCCGGCAGCGCGTTGGTGCGGATATTGATCGCACCGGTGGCCTTGGCTACGCCGTGCTCGTCGATCGTGTCGTTCAAGTCGCCGTCGTTGTTGAAGTCGATGCCGGCGGCAATTTCAGTAAAGATGTCGGTACGGTCGCCATCCTTGTTGAAGTCAAATTCCTGGCTGACGGTGCGCACGCCCTTGGCCATGATGGCCAGGGTGCCGATTTTGGCGGCGGCCACGCTGCCGTCGAAATGCAGGCCCTTGACGCTGATGGTGCCCGAGACGTTGACGTCTTCGCCGGCCACCAGTTCAAGGCGCGTGTTGGCCGAAAGCGTGCCGTCGATCGACAAGGTGCCGCCCGTTTCCAGGATCAAGGTGTCGGCCGCAATCGCGCCTGGCAGCAGCTTCGTGGTCTGGCCCAGGATGTCCGGGCCGAACAGGAAGTAGTCGCCGGCGCGGTATTCGATCAGTTCAGGCGCATTGAAGCCCGGCGTGGCGCTGATGCCGAGGAATTTGTAGAGGTGGATCACGTGCGCCGCATTGAAGGCGACGCCGCGCGAATATTCGACGGTTTCGCCGCTCCTGCGCGCGCTGACCAGCACGTCGGCGCCGGTAGAGACCAGGCGCACGGTGTCGCCGGCGATTTTTGCGTCCACGCCGGTGGTGCCGATGACGACGTTGTTCTCGTCGTGCAGCGTGACTTTGCCGGCGCGCAGTTCGCCCTGGGCCGTAATGCTGACCAGATTGCTACCGTTGGCGCTGACGCTGGTGGTGGCGTTGATGATGGACAGGCCGGCGGTCTGCTCGAGCGCGCCGTCAAATTCGGACAGTTCGATGTTGCCCGTGTCGGTGCGCGCGTCCAGTTCGCTGGCCGCAATTTCCAGGCCAATGATGCCGTTCGCCGCCGACAAGGTCAGCCGTTTGCCGACCAGGTCGACCCCGGTGTCGCTATAGGTCTCGGCAATCTTGCCGCCGATGGAGTCGAGCGTGATGTTGCCCGCCGAACCTACCTTGGCGCCCAGGCCAGCCGCGCCGGCTGCACTGTCAAGGTAAATGCCGGCCGATGCATGGCGCACCAGGATGTCGCCCTGGGCGGTGATGTCGATGTTGTTGCCGGCGCGGTTGGACGCCAGGCGCAGTTCGGCCACGTCAACCGCACCTTGGGCGTTGAGCGTAAAGGAGCCGTCGGCCACGGAAACGTTCTTGATGGTGAGCGCCGCGGCGCCCTGCGCAATGACCATGCTGCCGACGCCGGTGCTCGACACCGTCAGGCTGGCCACGTTGGTGGTCAAGGCAATCGCCCCGGCGCCGGTGACGATCAGTTCGTCGGACTTAATCAGGCCGCTGGCGTGCGTGATACCGCCCTGCACCGCCAGCGTGATGTCGCCGCGCCCGCCGGTCGACAAGTTATTCAGAACCAGGTTGGCGGTCGCCGTGCTGGCCTTGTATGTTGCGATATTAATATCATTACGGTCGCTCGAGCCCACCGTGCTAACCTGCTGGGCCTGCACGTCGCCAAAGGCGATCAAGTTTAATGCGCCGTCGGCCAGGCGGACGTCGGCCAGGATCAGGTCATCTTGGCTGGTCAGGTCCACATTGCCCGAACCGCTAGTGGCCAAGGTCAGGCTGGCCGTATGCAGGTTGAGCGTAATGGCGTTTTCAGCGTGCGCGACGACCGCTGCGGCGGTGATCGCATTGTTGGCCTTGGCCACATCAAGCGCATGCACCACGGTGGCGTGGGTCAGCGGATCGATATCGCTCACCGTCATCGTCACGGTCGGCGAAATTTGCAAGATCGAACCGGCGGCTGCGTCCAGGTGAACAGTGGCGCTGGCCGTCAGCACGGCGCTGTCAAGCACGATGCTGCCGCCGTAGATGCCGCTGGTGAGGCGCAGGTCGCCGGCCGTGGCCGTGAGCGTGGTGTCGGCGTCGGCGTGGATGCCGCCGTCGCCGCTGTTGCCGGTGCCGGCGTCAATCACGATGGCGCCGGCCGTGATTGACCCTGACAGGTTGATGTCGCGGTCCGCGCCCAGCGTGACCAAGGTCAATACGGCATTGGCGCCGGCCGCGATGTCGCCGCCGACGACCATGTCGGCCGACGAATCGAGCCGCACGGTACTGGCAGTGCCGGTGGCGACAATCAGTGCCGAGTCGTGCAGCGTCAAGGTGCTGGTCGCGTGCAGGTCGACGCTGGCGCCGGCCAGCACGGAGCCGACCTGGATGCCGTCGATGACGTTGCCGCGCACGGTAAGCTGGTTCTGGGCGTCGATGTCGAGCAGGCCGCTGGCCGTCAGCTTGCCGCTGACCTGGACCGCGCCGCCAGCGTCGATCATGATATTGGTCGCCTTGACCGTGTCGCCGCCGGCGTTGTCGAAGGCCTCGGTCTGGCTGGTTGCCACGGTCGTGAGCACCGTCTGTTGCTGGACAATGGCTTGCGTGCTCCAGACGTTAATCTTTTGCATCGTCACCACCGCCACGTCCTGGGTGCTGGTGGTGTACACCGCGCGCAGGCCGTTGACGTCGACGTCGTTGGTGGTTACTTTAAAAGTCAGCTGGTCGCGCCGATCCGTGATTTTGTGGTTGTCCGAGGTCCACGCATAGTCGTAGCTGGTGTTGGTGCCCGCCACCACGCCATCGAATTCCTTGCGGCCGATGATGTGGATGTACAGGTCGTCGCCGCCGCCGCCGTTCGCTTCGCTGCCGTAACGGTAATCGTTGGACGTGGTGATCCACTGGTACTGCTGCTTCCAGGTCGCGAAGTTGGCGCCGTTGAATACATCCGGCGCCCAGAAATCGTAGGCGTCCTCGCCGCCCGCGAACATGTACAGCAGGTCACGCTCCCAGTTGTGGTATTCGGAGCCGAGCTTCCAGATGTCGCGGTAAGTGTCGTAGTTCGACACGTGGCCCCACTCGGGCACTTCGTCCTCGTCGTCGTAGTCGCCCCAGCCGCTGCCATCATCGTTGTCGACCCAATGGCCGACCAGGTTGGTCCAGCCGCTCCAGTATTTGTAGGCGAACGCGTTGGCGTCGTACTCGCTGCCGCTCCAGGTCTGTACCAGCGTGGCGGTGTCGTTGCCAAGGATGTCGGCCCAGTTCTGGCTAGCGTAGATAACGTCGGTAAAGCGGTTGCCCTGGAATTCGTTGATGGCGTAGGTGTAGTTGCCGGCGTTGTAAGCGTCGGCGTCATCCGCGTAGTACTGCGCCTTGGCGCCCTCTTGCAGCGCCCAGTCGGCGGTGCGCACCAGCACCGTGGTGCTGGAGGCCGGCAAGCGGCTCGAAATATCGAACACGCGCGTGCCCGAACCCTGGTCGTAGTCCACGTCCCAGCGTCCGCGTCCGTCTTCCTGTTCGGCGTGCGGCAGCGTGACGGCCGGGAAGCCATTGACCGGATAGTAGTAGTCCGAATGGTCCTGGTCGTACGAAACGCCGGCCGTATCCTTGTAGTGGCCCACGATCTCGCCCACGGCGCTGGCGGCATCGGTCCAGATGCCGTTGTCCAGGCCATCGTCGGTGGTGTCGCTGTAGTACTGCGGCACGCCGACCGAGGCGGCCGACAACAGGTCATTCTGGGCGCCCTTGGGCATCAGGATGTATTTGTCGTTCCAGCCCTCAAGGGCGATATGGTAGATCACCAGCGGCGTGGCCGCATCGGTCTTCCAGGTCGGCGCCCAGACGGTGTTCGGCTGCTGCACCCCGTCGACCGTGCTGTGGGTTTGCAAGTTGGTGGCGTTGAACGCGTACAGCGTCATGTAATGCGTCGAATTGAGCACGGCCTGGCGCTGCAGGTCGTTGAGCGAACCGAAGTCCTTGTAGGCGGTGCGTTCGGCAACCGTGGTCACCGCGCCCGTGGTCAAGCCTGGCGAAGTGGCCGAGGCCGGATGGCCCGGGGTGCCCGCATTCGACCAGACCACCTTGTCGTTGAAATAATCGATGCCTTCGATCAGGTACTCGCGGAACTGCTGGCCTTGCGGCGCGTTCGGGTTGTAGTAGCCGGTCTGCGACAGCGTCACATCCATGGTGTGGTTGGTGCTGCCGATTTTCACCGATTTGTCGCTGGTGTGCTCGGTGATCTGGGTCTGCACGTAAGAAATGACCGGCACATCGATCTGGCCGGTGATCACTTGCTGGTAGCCGGTGATGACGTTGAACGTCTGCGCTACCGTGTTGAAGGTCTCGACTGTCACTTCGCGCCCGGCGACGGCCGCGTCGGAGTTGACCGTGACGTCGCCGCCGGCCTTGATCGCCACCGAACCGTCGGCCAGCAATACGCCCTGGCCGTGGATGGTGATAGCGCCGCTTTGCAGTTCGGAGCGTGCGATCGCCCCTTCCATGCGCGCGCGCGTCCAGGACATGTCAACGCCCGCGTTCAATTCAATGGCGCCGTCCGATTGCAAATAGCCTGCCATATTCAGTTCGCTGCCGGCGTTGACCAGCAGGCGCCCTGCCGAGCCGCCCACGTGCACCGCCAATTGCGTGGCCGGATCCTTGTAGGTGATGCCGGCCTGGACGATGCCGTTCAGTTCGATGCGCGGCGCCGTCAAGTGCACCAGGCCGTCGGCCTTGATGATGGCGTCGTCGCGTTCCGCGCCCGGGGTCTGGTCCACGCCCGAGACCAGCAACTGGGTGCGGGCCTGGATGAAGACGTCCGAATTGATGCCGGTGGCGTACACCACGCTGCCCGACAGCACGCTGATGCGACCGCCCAGCAAGACCACGTGGTCGCGCACATTGATGTTACGCAGTACCACCACATCGCTGCCGGTGGACTGGATTTGCAGCAGGCCGACCTTGGCCTGGCCGAGGTTGGCCGGACCGGCCGCGTTCGGGTCGTTCTGGCCGACCACGCCTTGCACCAGCACGCCGTCGGTGGCGCTGACCATGATGGTGCCGCCGGCGGCGGTGTCCAGCGTGCCGCCGGAGACGTACTGCTTGGCGGCGTCCACGATCATGGTGTCGATCAACACGCCAATGCGGGTGGCGTCGGTGCCGCCGGTGATGGTCAAGGTCTCGTCCGCATGGACCAGGCCGTCGATCCATACCTGCGAGCGCGACAGGATGCTCACATCTGCGCCCTTGTCGCTGGCGGCGACCTGGCCCTTGAGCTGGATGTCGCCTTCGCCCTGCATCGACAGGAAGGCGTCCGCGCCGCCCGCCACTTCGCTCCACGCGCCTTCGCCGGTGGCGTCGGCCGTGACGGCGCTGCGGTTGGTCATCGAGAACGCCAGGCCCACTGCATTGACGCCCGCCTGGATTTGCAGGCGCCCGGTGCTGCGCAAATTGGCGCCGAAAGTGTCGTTGCCGATCACGATTTCGCGCGCGCTGCGCAGTTCCAGCGAAGCGCTCTTGCCGGTCCAGGTGGAGCTGTAGTCGGCCACGTGGAACGAGGCGCCGGCCAGCACGCTGCCGGCAATGGCGATGCGCTCGGCGCGCAGCGAAATGGCGCTGTTGTCGCCTTCCGAGTACAGCTTGGAGTCGGACGAGATGCTGAGCATGCCACCGGCGCGAACGTCCAGCAGGCTGTTGACGGCGATGATCACGCCGCCGGTGTTGCTCGCGGCGCTGCCGATGGCAAGCGCGCCGCCGGCGGTAATTTCAAGCCGCTGTCCGGCGCCCTGCATCAGCAGGCGCGTATTGTAGATGTCGATGTTGCCGCCGGCGGCCAGCGTCATGGAACCGGCCACGTCGATGGTGCCGTGCATGGCGATGCTGTCCACCGCAGTGACGGAAATGTCGCGCGTGTAGGCTTGCAGCGAGGCGCCGGTGGTTTTGATGGAACCGGTCAGGTCCACGTTCTGGCCCGACAGCACCAGGCCCAGCGCGCTCGACAGGCCGCCGTTGGCGGTGACCATCAAGGTGCCGGCGCTGGAACCGATTTGCAGCAGGCGCAGCTGGGCGCTGTCAACGCCGATCTGGCTGTCGATGATGACGTTGTTTACGCCATTGATCAGGATGCGGCCATTGGCGCCAAGCGAATTGAATTGCGCCGTATTGGTGGTCTGCACGCTCACTGCCCCCGCCTGCACCACGCTGCCGCCGTTGACGACGATGTCGCGCTGGGCGGTCAGGTCGCCGCGCAGTTCGACGCCGCCGGCGGCGTTGATGACGATGTCGGCATACGCACCGCGCGCGATCAGCGCGCCTTCCAGCACCAAGTGGCCGGTCGGGTTGAGCGTCATGCTGCCGCTCAGTGTTTCCAGTACGCCGGTAGCCGTCAGATTCACGTTCTGGTTGCCGCTGGCGCTGTTCGAGGCGAACATATTGATGCCGCTGTAGGCGCGAATCCAGCCCGAGACGGTAATTTCGCCGCCCGGCGCGTCGGCGCGCCCGAGGTTCACGACCGAGCCGCGCGCTGCCGCGTCAAGCGCAATGGTGCGCGCCGATTCGGTGGCGCCGGCGGTGGCAGCCGTGGCGGCCAGCTGGGTAAAGCCAAGCAGCTGCGCATTGCCGCCATTGGCCTTGGCCATGGTAAAGCCAAAGTTGCTGGTCAGTTGCAGACGGCTGTCCTGCAGACGGACCTTGAGCTGCGCGTCGCCAACGGTGGCGCTGCTGCCTACGGCGGGCGAACCGCTGGCGCTGACCGTGACGGTAAAGGTGGTGGCGGCAATGGCGGCCTGCAAGTCGGCAGCCAGGTTGACCGGGCCGGCATTGTCTTGCGTGTCGAGCGCATGCAGCGTCACCGTGCCTTGCACGGTATGGGTGCCAAGGTTGAGGGTGACGATAAACGAGACGTCCGACGCAATGTCGCCGCGGGCATACTGGGCAAAGTCGTCGGCGACGATTTCGTCGGTCCAGGCCGGGGTCAATACCGACAGGTCGCCCGAGGACGACAGGTTGATGACGCTGTTTTCCTGCAGTGTTTTCAGGTGCACGTTGCCCGACAGGACGATGCCTTCGTCGGCCCACGGCGACTGGACCGTGACGGCGCCGGTGCCATGGCCGCCGCGCACGTCGATCAGTGCGCCGGCGACCAGGTCGCGCCCCAGGCGGATCTGGCCATCGGCTTCGATCACGATGCGCGAAGCGCCGCTGTAGACGGTGGTGGTGCTGCCGAGCAGTTCACCGCGCGCGTCGTAATGGTCGACGACGTCGCCGCCGGCGACCAGCACGCCGTCGATCTGCGCGTCTTGCGCCGAATCGATGGTGATCATGCCGTCGGCGTTGCTGGTGGCGATGCGCGCGCCGCCCGGCATCTTGATGCCCACGCCGTCGCTGTTGCCCCCGCCATGCAGCGCAACGAGCGCGCTGGCGCGGATAGTGGCGCCAATTTCCGCTGTTTCGCCAAAGGCGCCGCCAACCACTGGCACGACCGCGCCCAGGTACAGCTGGCCGCCGGCCGACAGGTTCACGCTCGAATCCTTGCCCGACCAGACGACCGCGCCGCCTTCGGAAATCGGCCGGTTCACGCCGCCCGACAGAATATGCCCGCCAATGCTGGCGTTGCCGGCAGCGGTCATGCTGACCAGGCCGCCGGAAACGCCCGAGGTGTTGCCTGCGGCCGTGATGCCGCCAGCCGTGGTGATGATGACCGAGTAACCGTTGTCGTCCGCGCCAAGCACGCTTGTCGTGAGCAGCGACACTGCTTTGGAGGCGGACAAGGCCGAGTCGAGCAGGATCTGCTGGCCGGCCGTGACGCTGATGGTGGCGTCAGCCTTGTCCAGATGCAGGCCGCCCATATCGACCGAGCCGCCGGCAACCACCGAGCCGTGCAGCTCGACGTCCTGACCGCCCTGCAGCACGATGCTGCTGCCGGCGCTGTTGGTGGTGAGGGTTGCTACCGCGTGCAGGTACAGGCTGGTGCCTTGTGCATTGGCGCCGTGCAGGTTGGTGCCGTCGAGCGCCACGCCGCCTTGCAGCGTGATGTTGCCGCCGACGTTGGCGGTGCCTTCCCAGTAGGTGAAGCGGTCGGACTGGATCACCAGGTCCGAATGCGCGCCGGCCAGCGTAATGCTGCCGCGTACAATGGCGTCGCCGGCGCCGCTGACGACGAAATCGGCATTGTCTTGCAGCGTGATGATGGTGCCGGTGAGCAGGAAGCCGAAGCCTTGCTGGCCCAGCAACTGGTGCGGCGCCAAAATCTGGATCTCGTCGGTCGCACCGTTATTGTCCGCGTCGTAGGCATACACCATGTAAGCCACGCCGCCGCTGCTGACGATCCAGCGCTCGTTGTCGGCCGCGCCCGTGGCGCCCCAGTTCAGCGCGCTGTTGCTGTAGTCGACGCCTTCGGTAAAGGCGGTACGCACGCTGGCCGCGCCCGCGCCATCCTTGTGGAACACGGTCTGGGTGTCGCTGTAGCGCACAAAGCCGGCCTGGTCCAGGATGCGGAACTGCTGGGCCGCGCTCATTGCATCAAAGGCGGTGCCGGCCACGGGAATGGCCACGTCGCTCCAGCGCACTTCAGCGTTCTTGTAGTCCACGCCCTGCACGAAGCCGAGCTTGTATTGCTGGCCGGCGGACGCATCGGCGTCGTGATAGACCAGGCCGTCCCAGCGCGCGTAGCCGAGCTGCGCGAGCACGCGCTCTTGCTGGGCCAGCGTGAGCACCTCGAAACCGGCATTCGCGGCCGGTTTGGCCACGCTGCCCCAGTCCAGGGTGCTGTTCTGGTAATCCTTACCGGTGCCCTGCTCGAGCGTGAGCAAGACTTGCTTGCCGGCGGGAGCGCCCGCCTTGTACAGCACTTGCTGGTCCACTTCGGCGTAACCGAGCGCGTCGACAACGACTGCGCGCTGGGAAGCGCTGAGCTGCTCGAACGTGGCGTCGGCCCCTGGTGCGCGCACCCCGCCCCAGTCGATGCTGTCAATGTCGAAATCGGCGGCGGTGGCGGCAAATTCGGTGACCACTTGCAGGCCGGCGGCGGCGTGCGCGTTGTACCAGGTATTGCCTTCATACGTTTCGTAACCCAGGCTGGCGGCGACGACTTTCTTTTGCGCGCTCGACAGGCTGTCAAAAGCGGCGCCGTCGGCAGCTTTACCCGCACTGCCCCACAGCATGCTGGCGTTGGTGTAATCGGTAATTGGACCTTGGGTAAACGTGGTGACGACTTTTTTGCCAACGTCCGCGTTGTAATTGAAGTAGTTCTTCGGTCCCGTGCCCGCATCGAGGTAGGCGACGACAATCGCTTTTTGCGATGCAGTCAAGTCTGCGTAGCCGGCGTCGGCGTCCGGACGGACCAGGTTTGGCCACAGGTCGCCCGGCATGCCGTAGTAATCGAACACATAGCCCATGGCGTTGGCGGCCACGAGTTTTTGCGCGCCCGACAGCTGCGCGAACGTGGCGTTGGCCGCTGGTGCGGCAACGCCCGCGCCGGACCAGTCAACGCGCCCATTGCTGTAGTCGGCGCTGGCGCCTTGCACAAAGCCGGTCAGGAACTGCTGGCCGGCGGGAGCGTTCGCATTGAAATACACCATCCCCGTGTAGGCCGTGTAGCCTGCCTGCGAGGTCGCCTGCGCGCCTTCGGTCAAGCTGGTGGTAAAGCGGCCGGTGGCCGCGTTGTAGTAGGCGCCGCCTTCCACCGCGGTGTAGCCGAGCGACTCGGCAACGAGCGCCTGCGCCGCTGGCTTGAGCGAACTGAAAGGCGTGTAGTTCGACAGGCTCGAGACGCCCACGCTGTTGTCCAGCGTGACATGGCCGGCGGCAAACAGCGCGCGCAATTCGGCTGTCATCACCCCGCCGTTCAAGGCCGCGACCATGGCGGCGAACTGGCTCTTGTCGGTCAGTGCCGACAGCGTCTTGCCTGGCAAAGCGTTAAAATAGTCGGCGTAATTGTCCTGCGCGTCGCCCGACGAGAGCGTCATGGCGCCGCCCGCGGTCAGCGAGCCGGACAGCTTCATTTCGGCGCCCGACGACAGCGCCAGCGTGGCGCCGGCTCCCGTCAGCGTTGGCAGGGCAAACGCGTCGGCGCCAAACTTGGCGCCCGAGATGACGCCGCTGCCGGCGTCCAGGTGCATGTAGCCGCCCGCCGACAAGGTCACGGCGCTGCGCGCGCCTTCGGCGGTGACGACGCCGCCCTGGAGCACGGTCATATTGGCGCCGGAAGTGACGCGCAGGACGGCGTCGCTGCCCCCTGTCTGCAGCAGCGCGGCGCTATGGATCGATTGGGAACCCGTGATCAGGATGCGGCTGCCGGCGTTGGTGCTCAGTACGCTGCTACCCTTGTCCATCTGGATGCTGGTAATTTCGCCTTCGTAGTTAACCAGCGCATTGGTGCCGGTGCTGGCCGAGACCGTGATCTGCACCAAGTCGTCGCCAACGATGTCGCCGGTGATGACGATCTGTTCGAGCGCATTGATGATGACGGCGCGCGCATGGATGCCCGAATCCGGGTCGCCCAGCGGATCGGCGCTGTTCTTGGCCTGCACTTCGAGCAGGCGGCTGTTGAGCGTGAGGGTGCTGCTCGACTGCACGTCGCCGACGATATTGATGCGGTCCGCATTCAGGCTGGCCACATCGTTGAACTTCGCCGAATAAACATGGCCGTTGACGGTCTTGTCTTCGATGTCGCCCACATACATGACCACGCCGGCCAGGTTCTGGCCCAGCGTCACGGACGAGAAGCCGGTTTTCAGGGCCGACAGGTCGCCCAGGCCGAATTCAAAGTTGCCCGTCGCGCCCAGCGACGAATACTCGAAGCCGTACGGCGTCTGAGCCGCGCCGCCGATATGGTAGTTCTGGTTGGCGGACGTTGCATGCAGGACCAGCGCGCCGGTGCCGCTGACCTGGTCATTACCGGAAAGGAAATCAATATCATCGGCCACGATGGCAATCGCGCCACCGCTGCCGGTCGCGATGACGCCAGCTTGCAGCGTGAACAGTGCTTCGCGCCCTGCCAGCGCCACGTCGATCGCGCCGTGCGCGGCGACCAGGCCGGCGCCGCCCACGTTCAGACTGTCCGCTTCGCGCACCACGATATCGTTAAAGCCGGCCGTACCGCGGTTGACCACGGTCAGTTCGGCCAGCTCGGTGTTGAGCGTGCCCTGCACGCCGGCAGCGGTGATGCTCACCTGCGACTCGGCGCCGATCAGGGTGGCGCCGCGCACGTCGACCAGGCCGGCGGCGCTCAAGAACATGTCGGTCGCGCCCCAGCTTGCGCCGTTGACGCTGCTGATGCGGCTCACGGCGGCGTTGTCGGTAATTTCAATGCGGTCCAGGCCGTTGTTGAAATCGATCACGCGCTGGTCGATGCGCAGCTGTTCCTGATTGCGGGAAATCGCCGTGGTGGAGCTGATCGGCGCCAGGATCAAGCGGTCGAAACCGGCGCCGCCGGCCACTTTGGCGTAACCGTCGCCGCTCATGAAGATCAAGTCGTCGCCATCGCCCGCGTCGATGGTGTCGGTGCCCGTGCTGGTGATGCGGTCGTTGCCCGCGCCGGTAAACAGCACGTTGGCGCCTGCGCCCATGTCGACGATGTCGGCCGCGCTGTTACCCACGAAGCGGTCATTGCCCGCGCCGCCAAGGTAGGTGATGCCGTTGGTGAAGCCGCCGACGAATTCGTCGTTGCCGTCGCCGCCGCGGATGATGCTGTTCTTGCCCCCGCCAATGATGGTGAAGCGGTCCTTGCCGGCGCCGCCGTCAAAGAACAGGTCGGCCGTCACGGCGTCGCCGACATAGATGGAATCGTTGCCGCTGTCGCCAGTGGCGAAAATTTTCGTGACGCCGGTGTATTCCTTGACCACGCCGAGCGACTCGACGCGCAGCACGCCGGCGTCGTTCTGGTTGATCTGGTAAGTCTCGTTGGTGGTCTCGTCGTACAGGGTGCCGCTGCCATAGCGGCCTGAGGTGTCGCCCATGCTCAGGTACAGCTCGTTGCCAACCTGGGTGGCAATGCGCGGAGCATCGCCCCAGCTCCAGAAGTAATCGGCCGAGACGCTGATGCCGACGATGGTCACCGAGGCGGCCAGGTGCGCGCTGGCCGGCGTCAGTTCGATCAGGCCGGAGAAGCCAGCCAGGGTTTCATGGATGCTGAACAGCCCCATGTCGATGGAAAGGTCCAGCGAGCCGTACACGCTGGCCGCAATCAGGGTGTTACTGATCGTCAAGGACATGCCGGCGGTCAGCTCGAGCGGGCCCATGTCGACAAAAATCTTGGCCGCGCCCGTGATTTCAAAGTCGCCGTCGGACTCGATATAGCCGCCCACGTCGACCGTCACGAAGCCGAAGAAGTCGAGGCTGGCATCGAGTTCAAGACGGAATACGTCATTGGTGACGCTCATGCCGCCGTGGAAGTCGATGTCAAAGGCGAGCACGTGCAGCTTGCCGTCCAGCTCCAGGTTGAAGGTGGTGCCGGCCTTGACGCCCACGTAGTCGGTGGTGTCGCTGGTGTTAATTTCCAGGATCGCGCCAGCCTTGATGCCGATCACGCCCGTGCCGATTTCAATATTCGTTGCCAGGCGCAGCGCAAAGACCATGCCTTCGTCGGCATTGATAAAGGCAATGCCGCCGGCCACGTCGATGGTGCCCAGTTCGCCCAGTTCCAGCGACAGCGCCGCCTGCGCCGTCAGGCCGGTCTTGTTGATGGTCAGGTCGAGCGAGCCTTCCAGGTTGACCGCGCCGCCCGCCAGGCTGATGCCGGCGTTGCCGGCAATGTGCAGCGACTGCGCCGCCAGCTGGGCGTTGACGAAGCCGGCGCCGGCCGTGTTAATGGCGCGAACCGTCTGCACGCTGGAGGTGGTGTTCACCTGCAGCAGGAAGTGACCGGTCACTTCAAACACGCCGCCATCCATCAGAACGGAGTTTGGCCCCGCGCCGCCTACTTCAAAGGCGCCGTACACGCCGCCCGAAATGATGCCCAGGGTACCGGTCACTTGCAGCGGCTTGATCATTGGCAAGTCGAGCGTGGCTTCGGCCGACAGCTCCATGCCGGTTTCGGAAATGATGACGCCAAAGCTGCCCTGCAGCGTGAGCGCGTCGTCCATCAGCGACAGTTCGCCCGCGCCAAACAGGCCCACGTACATGCCGGTCCAGTCAGGTTTGCCCGGCGGCGTGGCCGAAATCGTGTATTGATTGTTGTCGAAGTGGACGGTATCGCGGAACTGTACCGGCACCGTGTACGTGACGTCCTGGCCGGTGGTGTTGAGCACCAGTTCCAGGTTCGCGTCCAGGCGCACGGCGGCGCCCAGGTCGACGCCGGTGGCCATCTGCATGCGCAGCGCAACGCCGGCCGAGGTGATCGACAACAAGCCCGTGGCGTGGGCGCTAATGGCGACCGCGCCGCTGCCGACCGACGCGTCGACGTCGGCAAAGATGGTCAGGCCGCTGGTGTCGGCGGTGATGTCGAACACGCCATCCATATGGACCAGGCTGAACATGTCGAGCTTGGCCTGGCCGGAGACGCGCAGGAATTGGTTGGTGTAGTTCAGCACCACCGGCTCAAACGGATTGCCGGTCTCGATCGCGTAACCGGCGTGCACCACCTTGTTCGGATCGGTCCAGGTGCTCTTTGAAAAATCGATGGTGGTGGCGGCAAAGGTCACGCCGGCGCTGTTGTACGACACATTGCCCGCGGCGTCGCGGGTAAAGCCGGTCGCGAGCGTCGCGCGCAAGCCCGTGTTCAGGTTCAATTCCAGGTCTTCGGCTTGCAGCGTGGCGCCGTTGATGCCCACCAGGCCGATCATGTCGATGTCGGCGTCGGCGGCAATGTAGACGCCCACTTTCAAGCCCGACACGCCAATGACCAGTTCCTTGGCCACGACCAGGCCCAGGTCCAGGTCCTGGATGGCCAGGCCGACCGCGCTAGTGTTGGGAGTATCGCGCTCGGTGATGCGATGGTCGCCGTCGGTGTCTTGCCAGTAGGCGCCGGTGCCGATGAAACCATAGGCGTCGTTGATGCCAACGGCCAGCGACGTGACGGTGGTGGTCTCGCCATTCGACAGCGTGACCGTTTCCGTACCGCGCTTGGTGAACGCCATCGAGGCGGACAGCTGGACGAAGCCGGCCAGGTTGATCTGCGCGTAGCCTACCTTGGCCTGCACGATTTCGCTGGCAAAGTCGAGCAGCACCACATTGTCGCCGCCCGCAGGCAGCGCGTAGGCGCCGCCGGCAAAGCTGGTCGCAAAATTCACCGACGGCGGGCCGAACGCTTGCAGCACCGCGTTGCCAATCGGGCCCAGACCCGGCACGTAAGCGGTGTTGATGTTGATCGTGATGTCTTCGGCGCGCACGCTCATCAGAGCCGGGTCGACCCCGACCAGCATAGCGCTGTCCACGTGCGCCTTGGCGGCAATGAACTTGGGCACCAGGTTCTCGCCGCCGGGAATCAGGCCGGCCAGCGTTGGCGTCATGATGGCCAGGCCAAAGTCGACATTGTCGATCACCAGGCCAATGGCGCCTTGATTGATGTTGTCGAGCAGGCCATCGTGATCGGCGTCCGGGCCGTAGCGGTACGGGCCGCCCACGCCGGCAAAGCCGGTCAGGTTGGCACCGCCCAGCGTCATGAATTCCACTTGCAACGGCATTGGCTGGCCCGGCGTGGAGCCGGCGATCACGGCGCCAAGGTCGTCGGCCAGATTTTGCAGGCCGCCCAGGTCAACGTCGACGATATGGCGCTCGCCCTTGCGGAAGGCCAGCGAGCCGCGCAGGCTCAAAAACTCCGATACCTGGATTTCGGCCATGCCGATATCCAGGCCAATCAAGTCTTCACCGTTCATGTTCAGGTACACCGGCTGGCCGCCGGTACGCACTTCAAAGCCGGCCGGACGATTGGCCTGGGCGTTGGCCGGGAAGCTGGCCGCAAAGTCCGCGGTCGAGCGCATCGCGCCGCCAAACAGCTTGCCGCCGCTGTTCACTTCAATGGTGATGTCCTGCGCCGAGAGTTTCAGCACGTCGCCAAAGCCGTAGGTGGTCAAGGCGTCCGCGTGCGCGTACAGCGAAAAGAAATTCTGGGCCTTGAAGAAGTCCGGCAGGTCGGCCTTGAATACCGACAGGCCGACATCGATGCCTTCCATCGAGAAACCGACCAGTTCATCGGCATTGCTGATGATGAGTTTCCCGGTGTGCGCCGGGTCTTCCACGTAGTCCGGATTGCCCAGGCCGACAAAGGCGTACACGTTCGAGGCGCCGAACGACAGGCCCTTGAAGCCGACGTTGTCGATGCGCGAATAGTCCGCCGAAACGTCGCCCACATATTTGAGCATGTCGATCACCGAGCCGTATGCCGGCGGCAGCGACGCCTTGAGCAAGTCTTCGACCAGGCCGATTTCCGCCGGCAGGCCGGTGTACATGGTGCCGGTGAAGGTTTCGCCGACGTTGAGCTGGAAGTCGCCGCGCAGGTGAACGAAGTCGCCCAGGTTCAGCGAAATGTCTGGAAAATCGATGCTGCCGAACAGGTTCAGGCCAAAGTTCGGATCAAAGCCGATCGACAGGTCGAAGTTCTTGACGAAGTCCAGCGCACCCTTGAGGAAGTCCAGGTTCGGCGAGAACGATGGCAGCAGGTCGCCCAGGCCGGCCAGGCTGATGCTCGGGAAAAAGCCGATGCCCGGGATCGACGGCAAGTTGAAATTGAAGTCGAAGCTGGCGTCGAAATCGAACAGGTCGAACAGGCCCAGGTGGGCGTCCAGGCTGATGCCGATGGTGTTGCTGTCAAAGTCGAGAAATTGCGGTACGCCGGCGCTGCCGGTCGGAACCAGCAGCTTGCCGCCGGCCATGGTGGTGTAGTCAAGATAGACCGTGGGCGCAGGATTGCCGCCGATGGTCGCTGCATTGATGTGGAAAGCGAGATTGTCCGCTTCCAGCTCCAGGAACGGATCGGTGCCGACCAGCTTGGCCGAAGCGGCAGTGGCCGTCACGCTGTAGAAATTCACGCCTGGCAGCGACAGGCCCGGGGCGATTTCGGGCGTGACCATGGCCAGCACAAAGTCGAGGTCTTCGATCGTCAAGCCGATGGCGTCATCATTGGTCGGGTCGTTCAGGTCGATGACGTCGTTGTCGTCGGTGAGCGAATCGGTCCGGTACGGCCCGTTGATGCCGGCAAAGGCGTACACGTTTTTGCCCGACACGATCAAGGCGTTGCCCGAGCCGATGATTTCAACGCCGGCAGCATTGAAGCCGACATTTTCAATGGTCTTTTTGGCAAACGAGAAGCCGCCCTGCAGCGTCAGGATGCCGGCCACGCTGGCGTAGGCATTGCCGGTCGAGGCTTCCAGCACGCTGTTGCTAAAGTCGAGCAGCATGGTTTCACCGCCGCCGGTGGCCACGTTGTAGCCGGCGCCTGACGCGGTGCTGCCGCGGGTGAAGTCACCGATCAAGCCGGTGGTGTTCGACATGTTGATGCCGACGTTCAAATCCTGGATGTCGAACTTGATGAAGTCGCCAAAGCCGGCGAAGCTGACGCCGTCGGCATGCGCCTTGACGGCGGTGAACTTGGCGTTGGCCGGGACCAGTGGATTGGCCAGGTCGAATTTGGTGTTGAGGATGGCGATGCCGAAATCGAGCTTGTCGATCACCAGGCCAACCGCATCCGGATTGACGCTGTCGTTGGCGTCGATGACGTCGTTATGGTCGCTGTCGATAAAATACGGGCCGTTGATGCCCACGAAGGCGTGCAAATTGCTGCCGCCAATTTCAATGCTCGACGCATGCACGTCGTCAAACGTCACGCCCAGAGCGCCCTTGACGGAAATAGTGGTGTCGAGCGCGCGGCGGAACGCGAAATTGCCCGTCACTTGCAAAAATTCCGATACCTGCAGCACGGCGTTGGTGACGCTGGCGGCCATCATGGCGCCAGGGCCAAAATCGATGACGACCGGGTCGCCACCGGTTTTCACTTCCAGGCCGCCGGCAAAGCTCGACGCAAAATTGATTACCGGGCGCTTGTTGGCAAGACCGGTCCAGCCGGCGCTCCAGTTCAGCTCAATCGTGGCCTGGTGGCCCGAGAGCTGGAAGTCGTCGCCGCCACCGACCAGCGCCACTTCGCCGGCGCTGGCCTTCAAGGCGGTAAAGCTTGGCAGCTTCAGGTTGGCGTTTACGGCCGTCATGATCGACAGGCCCATGTCGACATCCTTGATCGCCAGGCCATAGACGTTGTCCTGCGCGCTTAACGGCAGGGCCGAATCGAAGTCCGGAATGCCATAGCCGATGAACAGGTTGACGTTGCTCATGCCGACGTTGAGGGTCGATACGTCGACGCCGGTGAGCGTGGTGCCATCGTCGGATACGTCCACGCCCAGCAGTTCGAGGCGCTCGAGCGTTGGCAGCGCGTCAAGCTCGCTGCGGCGAACGCCGGTGTCGATATTGACGATATGGCGCTCGCCCCGTTCAAAGGCGAAGCTGCCCTGCAGCCACACGAACTGGTCGATGCCGAGCGTCGCCTTGGCCACTTCGACCGCAGTCTTGCCGTTGTCGTAGTCGATGATGACTGGTGCGTTGCCCGTGGCAACCGACAGGCCGCCGGCGCCGTAGGTGCTGGTAAAGTCGACGTAAGCGTGGGTCTTGGTGCCGGCCCAATTGACGCCGCTGTTGGCGCGTACGCTGATGCCTTCGGCTTCCATGGTCAGGAAGGACAGACCCTTGAAGGCCAGTTCATCGGCCGTGGCCGACAGCGCCCACAGGCGCGGCACGATATTGCGCGCATCCTTATAGACCACCAGGCCCAGGTCCAGGTTTTCCAGCACCAGGCCCACCGCGTCTGGCGAGCGCACGTCGGTGCCGTCGACAAAATACGGACCTGCGCCAACGAACAGCTTGACGTCCGACAGGCCCATCGTGAACGAACTCATGGACAGATTGTTGATGCGCGAGAAATCGTTGGCAGCGACTTCACCGGTGGCCACCAGCGGCGCGAGCTTGAGCGCGCCTTCCGGCGATGCTGCGCTAAATCCGGTGACGATGTCGACCTGCACGCCGGTCGCTTTTTCAAGCGCGAAGCCGCCTTCGATATGGAAAAAATCATCGATCTTGATCAGCGCGTGCACCACTTCCACGCCAATCATCGAGCGTGTGTAGTCAAGCACGATCGCGTCGCCACCGGTGGCAACCTGCATGCCGTCGTCGCCAAAGCTGGAGACAAAATCGATATACGGCGCAACCGTCAGGCCGCGCCAGTTGCTGCCTTTGTTGAGCGACATGGTCAGGTCGTCGATCTGCAGCTGCATGAAGCCCCAGTCCACGTCCAGCGGATGGGCCCAGTTGGCTTTCATGGCGTACATGTTCGGAATCACGCGCGCCGCGTCGACGGTTTTTGACGCGTGCATCATGACGAAACCGATATCGATTTCATCGAGCGTAAACAGCGGGTCGCCCGCATTGCCTACGATGATGCTCACGTTCGATGCGCCAAAGCTGATCATGTCGACCGGCAGGTCGTCGAACTTGGCGTTGTCGGCCGAGAGATAACCGTCGGTCTTGAAGTGCGCCAGGCTGGTGGCCAGGCTGGCATACGCGCCGGTCAAGTTGGCCGGCAGGCCGGTCATGACGTCAACGTCGATGCCGGTGGTCTTTTCAAAGGCAAAGTCGCCGCTGATCTGGAACATATCGCCGACGTTCAGCAACGCATCGTTGAGCGTGACGCCGATGAAAGCCTTGCTGTAATCGATGAACAGCGGGTCGCCCGCAGTGACCGGGATTTGCAGGCCGCCGGCAAAGCTGGAGGCAAAGTCCACGTACGGGTGGATCAGGGACGCGTCGGCCCAGGCGCCACCCTGGTTGACGTCCAGCGTCAGCTGGTCGATCTGGAACTTGAACAGGTCCATGTCGACATTGACGGGCGAATCCCAGATCACTTTCATGGCGAAAAAGTTCGGGATCACGCTGTTCGGGTCCGCCAGCAACGTGGAATTCATCAGCACCAGGCCGATGTCGATATTGTCGAGCGTAAAACCAAGGCGGTCCGGGTTGACTACCTCGTTGGCGTCGAACAGACCGTTGTTGTTGGTATCGATGAAGTAAGGGCCCAGGCCCGCAAAAACGTCAACATCGGTGGCCGACAGCAGCAGCGTGGACACTTGCAATTCTTCGATCCGCTTGTGATCGGCGGACAGGCCGTCGACCTTGTCGAGGCCGGCCTTGAGCGCCGCGTTCGCGCCGACCGGGTAGCTGTTTGGCAAGCCCGTGACGACGTCCACGTCGGTGGTGGCGCTCTGTTCAAGATACAGGCTGCCGCTGATGTAGACGTAGTCGGAAATGGCCAGCGTGGCGCGACCGATCGACACCGCCGTCAGCGCGCCCTTGGCGCCGTCGAAATCGAGATCGACATCGGTGCCGGGACCAGTCAAGACTGTGACCGGCGTGGCGGCAAAGTCGACTACCTGGCCGCCAACAAAGTTGGCCTTGTTAATTTCAATGGTGATGTCGGTCGCGGCCAGTTTCAACGCCTCGAGGCCGACAAATTCGGCGCTGCCAGCTTGCGCCTTGAGCGCGGTCCAGCTGTGCGCAGGCGTGCCCTGCTCGCTCATCAATACCAGCGCCAGGTCGAGCTCCGTCATGCTCAAGCCAAGCGCGTCGTCGGAACCGGCGCCGGCGCCGGCGCCGGCGAACACGTCGGCGTCGCTCATGCCAAAGGTCAGTTGATCGACCGTGACGATGCTGCCGTCGGCCAGCTTGACCTGCACGCCTGCCATGCGGCGCACCGCAAGGTTGCCGCTGGCCTGGACAAAGCTGCCGACCTGCAGGCTGGCGCCGCCAACGGCCACTTCCTGCAGCGACGCGACCAGGCCGGCGCCGAACACGTAATCCAGGCCGCCGGCGTGGATGGTGGTGGCGCTGGCGTCAAGCGCGGTGTTGTTGTAGCGTACGGTGACGCTGTCGGCCGTCAGGCCAATGGCGCTGCCCAGCTGGGCGGCGAGCGAACCGGAAGCTTCGAGCACGGTGCCCGCTGCGTTGATGTGCATGCCCAGCGTGCCGCCGGCAACACCAATGCCGAAGCCGCCGGCACCCATGCTGGCGCTCACGTTTTTGGCAATCACGGCCATGGAGCCGTCGCCGCTATCCTTGGCAAAGGCGAAGTCGCCGGCCACGTCCAGCACGCCACCGATGCCGGCGTGCAGGCCGAGCACGCTGGCCTGCAACGCCACATTGGCGCCCAGTTGGCCGAAGGTGTACGAATAGTCGCCCGCAAAGTCGAGCGTGCGCCCGGTCAAGTCGCTGCCGGTTTTATTCAAACGCAGGGCGGCGGCGTCAGCGGTGACGTTGGCAAATGCGCCGCCGGTCAGGCTGAGCGCGCCGCTGCCTTCAAACGCATAGCCGCCGTCTCCCGCCAGCACCAGGCCAAAGGCGCCGTCGGCCAGGCCGATTGCCACGCCGCCGGCGGCAAAGCCGGCCACCACATGGTCGCCGGCGATCAGTACTTCGCCGCCCACCACGGAAACGCCCAGGTCCGCTTCAAGCGCCAGGGGGCCCATCGCCAGTGAAGCATGGCCCGATACCAGCAGGTATTCGCCGGCGCTGCCGTCGTCATTGAAGGTGGTGCCCGCGATCGACAGTGGATTGGTCGACAGGTCGAGCGTGGTGGTGTTGTCGCCGCCATTGGCAAGCGTGCCGGTGCCAAAGGACAGGTCAAATGCGAGGTTGGTCGCAGTGATGGTCAAGCCGTTGACGCCGACAATGCCCACGCTGCCGATGGTGCCTTGCGCCAGCACCCAGCCGTAGCTGCCGCCGGCAGAAGGCTCGACGAACGCGACGCTGACGTCGGCGTCGTGCACGGCCAGGCCGACCGCGCCCGGCGTGGCGCCAGGGCCGCCCACGCCGATGAAGCCTTCGGCGTCGGTAAAGCCGATCAACCAGGCGTGCGCGGCAATCACCTGGCCGGTGACCGGATCGGTGACGGATTCGTCGGTGTAGTCGATGCTGATCTGGCCGTCGAGAAACAGATTGCCGTTCAGGTTGAGCGAACCGCTAAATTCAAGCGGAGGAATGCTCGGGAAGTAGCCTTTGCTGAGGAAGTAGCCGACGCCGTCGGCCATGTCGCCGCCGACCATGTCGATCAAGGAATGGGTCAACGGGTCGAGCACGTGGGTGATCAGTTTCAGCGAGTGGGCGTCCTGCACCAACTCGAAGAAAATATTGTCGTCCGCCTGCACCAGGCCGGTCGCTTCGCTGAACTGGCCCACGGCCGTGCCGAAGGTCATGAATTCGAAGACCTGGCCGTCGGTCGGCTTGTAGCCATTCCACAAGCTCACTTCGAGCTTGCCGTCCAGCGTAGACAGGTTGGTAACGTTCAACTGATCGTAACCGGTGCCGGGCGCAGCGCCGCCCAGCTCGATTTGCAGCGTGGCCGTCGACGTTTGCATGTAGTCGCTGACGTTTTGCATGCCGGGCGAATAGCCGGGCGCTACAGTGCCGGTGTTCAGGATCGACACATTCATCGTCCCGCTTCCCTTGAGCACGTCGTTGGCGGCGACCGAGAACTCGGATGCCATCGTGGCGCCGTTCTGGGCCAGCTTGGCAAGGTCGAACAGGTGCGGGTCGGCCAGGTCCAGGCGCGGGGCCGTGGAAGCGGCCAGCACCTGGTCGACCAGCGCGAAGCTGACCGGGGCCGAACCGTAGGTGCCGGTCTGCGCCGCCTGGTAGGCGTCGAGCAAGGCCCCGTCGTGTCGGGTTTCATCGGGGAGGATCAGGTGGGCCAGGCCCATGATCGGATCAGCGGACAACAACACCCTGGGTTCCAGGGCCTCAACACGAAAAGCATCACGCAGTTTGGAAACTTGCTTTTTGAGTCGTTTGGTCATGTTGAGCATTGTCGAGCTTTCGTCATGTTGTCCACTGGCCAAGTTGGCGAGTGGCTGGCGCTTCGGGTTGCGAGCTTGGTCAAATTCCGGACGCAGCTTCGCAAGGTTAGATCAAGGGGCGATCTTACCGGAGATACGAGGTAGAAATGTTACTCAAATTAAATATAAATTAATCTGGAACACGGGCTGGGGTCGGGAGCACGGCTATAGGAAAAATGCCAGCGCAAATATGTATTTACACGCATTCCAGCTATAGCGACCGTGCTTGTAACGGGGGACGGAAATGGCGTTCGTTTCCCCATCTTGGCGCGCGCTTTTTTGTGTCTTTTTGAACGTGGCGGCGCCATGAAAAAGTTTCTCAGGTATCAGCGCTTTTTTACAGAAAGCAATATAGTTATGACAACTTCGACTCCATTTTGCCTGCAAATTAAGCAATATAGATGTCAGAATTTCATTAAGCCCCAGCATCGAACGACACAATGCGGGCACATTGTCTGCACTACAGGCGCGTTCAGGCCGGCCGGCATCCGCAAAGGATGCCGGCCTGGACCAGACAGATGTAAGTACGCGAAGAGCGCCCGGGTCGTGTGTTTCCGGTTCAGGCGGGCTGACCAGCCGCCAGGCAAGTCAAAGATGCCGTGTGCAAAAAAGCCACACCTCGGCGTATTGACAGCTGGCGCTTTTTACACCACCAAGTCCTCCAGCCAATAGTCGAATGTCTGCTGCAAGCTGGCCGCCACGCCGCCATGTGCCTGCAAACCGAGCGCGGCGGCATCGATACCGTCGATACCGTCGATACCGGACCACGACATTTGGTCGCCGTTTGCTTGAACCGACATCGCCCCGGCAAGATAGCGCTCTACATCACTGTGACTGTTGGCCGCCGGTGTTGCGCCGTACGAGAATGGCGAGAGCGCGCCGCCAGCGAGCACTGGTGCAGCGCTTGTCGCCACCGCGCTTGGCGTCGGATCCACCGTATTGCGCACCACAGGGCCGATACCGACCGCCTGCTCGTACATCGTCGCGCCATCGAGCACATAGAAATGGGTGCGGCCGTCTAGTCCCGTATCCTGCAATTCGATGCCGGTGCGGGCAGCCAGGTAAATGGCCGGGGACTGCACTTCGATCGGGTTGCCCGTTCCCACTGGCGCGCCGTAGCCGTACAGCGACACGGTCGCAGCGACCACGTTGACGGCAACGTCGCCGTTGACGTCGACGATGCCGCCGCTGGTGCTGCGCAGCACCACATGCTGGGCATTGACTTGCGCCACACCCAATGTGCCCGCCGCGTTCAACACCACCGCCGCGCTCGACGTCACCGCCGTGCCGGCATCCATCGCGATCGCGCCCGCGCCGCTGTAGATCACCACGTCGCCCGCGCTGGCAGCCACACTGTCGTGCAGCACAACGCCGTTGCGCCCGTCAAGCACGATGCTCGATGCCTGAAGGCTGCCGGCGCCCTGCGCGAGCGTGATGCTGGTGCCGAACACCTTGACCGGCGCGGCCGTGATGGCGCCCAGGTCGATTGGTGCGAGCGTGACGTTGCCGGCACCCACAGCCGCGTGGCCGTCGCTGCCCTGCACGCCGATCACCAGGCTGTCGGCGCTCGACAGGTGCGCCAGCATGCCGGCGCTGATATTGAAGGCGCCGGCAGCAGCGCCGCCGACCACGATGTCGCGCGCCATGTCGCTCGGACGCAGCAGCACGTTGGCCGCACCGTTGACGTCGCCGTTGAGCGTGAGGGTATTGGCCTGCACGATGAACTGGCCGTCGACAGCATGCAGCACGACGTCGCCGATGATCACTTCACTCGCGCCGCGAATCACCAGCGAACCGCTTTCCAGCGTCAGCAGGCTGTCAAAGCGCACCACGCCGGTGGCGTTGATGACAACGTCGCCGTTGACCGTGACGGCGTCGGCAAAGCTGACGTTGACGGCGCCATTGATGGTGAGCGAGGCCAGCGCCGTGGTGGCGCCGATCGGGCCGCCAAAGACGATGCTGTCGCCGCCTGCGGCCAGCGTCAGGCGGTCGTTGCCGGTGGCGCCATCGATGTTCTCGTTGAACAGCATGTCACCGCCTGCGAGTGCGCCGTTACCGGACGTTACCGTCACCACGCCGACGATCGTTACCGCTGCGCGCGCTTCGAGCGAATCGGCCGTCAACTGGCCTTCGACACTGATCACGCTGCCAGGACCGGACACATTCAAGACCAGGCCATCGCGGAACACGACCGGAACGGTGCGGCCATCGATGTCGATGTCCTGGCCCGGCGCCAGCGAACCGGCGCCGATGACAACGTCGTCAAAGCCGCCCTTCAGGTTAGCCAGCGACGCGCTGTCCAGGTACAGCTGGCCGGCAGCATCAACTGCTGCGCCGCCGATCTGGATGCCCAGTGCCGGGTTGGAAGGCATGATCAAGAGCTTGCCGCCCGCGCCAACCAGCGGCTGGTTCACGACAAAGGTGTCGCCCACCACGCTCACGTCACGTCCGGCAGGCGAGGCAAGTGGCACATCGAAGACGATCGCGCCGCTGCTCGCCGCGAGCGCAATACTGCCCGCCGGCGCCGTGACGCCAACGAGCGCGCCATCGAAGACGGCGCTTGCGCCGCCGCCGCCGTTAACGCGGTTCACGCTCACCGAAACGCCGGCCGCGTTCACCGCCAGGCCATTGGTATCGATGAGAGCAACGTCGCCGCTGCCCGCAAACGCGGCCAATACGTCCACGGCTGTTTCAATTGGATTGGCCACGCTTCCGATGGCCGCACCGGCAACCATGCGCAAACCTGCCGCCTGCACCTTGACGAATTGCGCCTCCGATCCGTTCTGGCCATCGCTGATGGCGTTGGCGGCCACCAAACTGACGCTGCCGGTCCCGGCGACAATGGCGCCAAGCGAAATGTCATGCGCGTGCAACGCAACGTTGCCGTTATTGGTGCTTGTACTGGCCGCACCGGTCATGCCGATAGCGCCGGGGGCGACCAGGTCGATGGTCTTGCCTTGTCCAAGCGTGGTGATGGCGGCACTTTGGGCCACCGACGAACCGGCGTTCAGGGAGATGCTTCCGCCGTTACTGAGCACGCTGGCATGCACCAGAATCGCGCCGCCTGCCTCGAGCAGCAGATTGCCGCCGACTGCAGCGCTGGCGTGCACGTCGATATCCTGCGCCGCGCCAAACACCGCGTAGCCTGCGACCGTCACGCCGGCATTGACGGCGATGGTCGCGCCCGCGTGCAGCAGCAGCGCGCCGCCGACGGCGAGAGTCGCATGCAAGTCTACATCCTGCGCTGCATTGAAGCTGGCATTGCCCGCCACCGTAACGCCGGAATGGGTGACGAGGGCAGCGCCAGCCCGCAGCACCACGGCGCCGGCTACTGTGACAGCGCCGTCGACACTGAGTTCGTTCGCCGCGCTCAATGCAACGTCGCCTGCCACGGTGACGCCGCCGGCAGCCAGCGCCAGCGAACTGGTGTCGGCCAGGAACAAGCCGCCCTGGCCAATATGAGCGACCAGGTTGACAATCTCGGTGCCGAGCGCATTGGCGCTGCTGCCCGCTGCGGTTGCATTGATCGTCAGGCTACTGGCCATAACGCCGACATCGGCCACTGCTCCAGCCGTATCGGCCAACACGCCGCCGGCGCTCAGGCTGACAGCGCCCCAGCCGCCCTGCCCGGCCTTTGCGCCGCTTGCGCGTTCAACAGCGCTGCGCGCGTCGAGCAGGCCGAGGGTAATCTGGCCAAGCGCGCTGTAGGTGATCGCGCCGCGATCCGTGCTGCTCGCTGCTGCCGGCGCCATGGTGATGTCGCCAGTGGCGACCAGCACAATGCTGCCTGCGATGCCGGTGGTGCTGATCTGCGCTGCCTGCGCAATGCTGCCCGCAACCAGTTCAATACCGCCGGCGGAAGTCAGGCCAGAGAGCGCCAGATCGGTGACAACGCTGGTGCTGCCGTCGACCGCCAGGCGGCTGACCGCAACCGGGCCGACGCTGCCAATGGCGATGGCACCAATGCCGTCCAGATACAGGCTGCCGGCTACCTGCGCGGCCAGCGTCGTTACCGCTACCTGCAGGTGGGCGCCGGTGGTTCCGGCGCCGCCTGTCGCTTCCAGACGCAGCGAACGGGCTGCGACATCGGTGTCGCCGGCGCCGCTGTCGACAATCGATGCGGCCAACAGGCCCACGTCAAGGGCGCTGGAGATGCTGCCCAGCGCCAGCGCGCCGCCGGCGGCATAACGCACATTGCCAACTGCGGTGGTGGTGACGCCGTCATCCATGTTGATGGCGCCGCCGGATGACAGCGACACCGTGTTGGCGCTGCCGATGTTTGCCTTCTGGGCGATGGCGCCGGAAGCGGACAGCGTGACCGAACCCAAGGCCGTGCTGATGGCGTTATTGACGGTGATGTTGCCCGCAGTCGCCTGCAGCAAGATGCTGCCCGCCGCCGAGACGTTGTCGCTGACGACCAGCGCGCCGCCGGTGACCAGCACCAGGTCGCCGCCGGCGGCCAGGTTGGCCTGGGCCGCATTGACCGTGGCTGCTACGACGCCGCGCCCGTCAACGCGGTTCACCTGCACGCTGACCGTATCGACAGTCACGCCGTCCGTCTCGCGCAGGTAGATGGCGCCGCCCGCTTGCGCGGACAGCGTCGTCACCGTGGTGTCGAGTGCGTTGGCGGCAGCGCCGATGGCGTTGCCGGCCACCAGTTGCAGGCTGCCCGCAAAGATGCCCGACTCATTGGCGCCGTCAATCACACTGGCACCTGCCACCACGCGCACACCTGCCGTGCCGGCCGAGATGATCGCGACCGTCACGTTGTTGCCCGCTTGCGCAGCGATGTTGCCGCTGCTGCTTGCCAGACCCGTGCCGGCGGCCATGCCAATGTCGCGCACGGCCAGCAGGTCCACGGTCTTGCCCGCACCGGTGCTGACGATGTTGGCATTCTGGACGATGTCGCGCCCCGCGTTCAGGCTCACATTGCCCGCACTGGTCAGCGCGGCGCCGGCGACGATGTCGGAGGCAGCCTGCAACAGCAGGTTGCCTGCTGCGCTCACGCCCAAGTAATCCGCATCGCCGTCGGTAATGGTGATGCTGCCGGTACTGGCGACCAGCACCACATTGCCTGCCGAGACCAGGTCCGAGAACCCGGCGTCGGTCACGCTGGCGATGCTGCCGTCGGCGTTCACGCGCGTTACGCCTATGTCGGCCACGGAACCAATGACGATGCCGTTGACCGCGTCCAGATAAACGCCGCCCACGCCAGCGCTTGATACCGTCAGCGTGCCAACGTTAAGCTGCAGGTGCGAACCGGCCAGGCCCGCGCCAGTGTTGCCGGTGCTGGCCGTGGCCAGGCGCAACTGCGATGCCGTGACGTCGGTTTCCACGTTGCCTGCGTCGGTGATGCTGCCCGCGATGAGGCTCACCTTGCCCGTGGTGCTGACCGCACCCAGCGTCATGACGGTGCCTGCAGCCACGCGGATATTGGCGTTGCCGCTGATGCGGGTGCCATTGTCCATTGCAATGCTGCCGCTCGCTGCCAGGTCAATGCTGCCGCTGCCCGCCACGCCAATGTCGGCATGCTGCACGATGGTGCCGCTGGAAGCGAGCGAGATTGCGCCGCCCGTGCTGGTGATGGCGCTGTTGACAACCAGGCCACCGGTGGACGACTGCAGCAGTACATTGCCTGCGGCGAGAACCGTGTCGCTGATCGCAAGGCTGCCCGCGTTCGAGACCAGGACGATATCGCCACCGGATTGCAGGTTGCTCTGGGCAGCATTGACGGTAGCTACCGCCGCGCCGCTGGCGCCCACCCGATTAGCCTGGATTGTCAAGGTATCGACGATCAAGGCATTCGTTTCGCTAACGTACATGCCGAGCGCGCCGGCTTGCGCCGTCAAGGTGCCGACGGTGGTTTCAAGATGATTGCCGCCGCTGCCGATGGCGCCACCAGCACGCAGCTGCAAGCCATTGGCGAGGATATCGGCTTCGGTGTCGCCGGCGGCGTCGCCGTCGAGAATGCTGCCGGCGACGGCGCGCAGGCTCACGCTTGCCGTGCCCGCGCTGATTGACTCAATGGTGGCGTCCAGGCCCGCCTGCAGCACGATGTTGCCACCGTTGGAAGACAGCAAGCTACCCTGCGCCATGACCACGTTGCGCGCGGCGACCAGGTCAAGCGTCTTGCCAGTGCCGATGGCGGCAATTGCGCCGGCCTGCGCAATATCGCGACCGGCTGCAAGACTCAGGTTGCCAGCGCTGCTGAGCAGCGCGCCGTTGATCAGCAAGTCCGAATTTGCCCCTGCCGCTTTCAGCAGCAAATTGCCGACGGCGCTGACCGCATAGGTGGCCAGCGAGCTGTTGACGGTGATGCTTGCACCGCCGGCCAGAACCAGGTTCCCGCCCGATACCAGATCGGCCAAGGCCGCATCAGTCAGCGTGCTGCTGGTGCCATCGACAGCCAGACGGCTGACGGACATGGCGGCAACGCTGCCAATGATGATGCCGTCTGTTTCGTCGAGATAGATGCCTCCGGCTCCCGCCACATTGGCGGCAAGCGTGGCGACGGCGCTCTGCAGATGGGCAGCGCCCGTGCCGGCGCCTTCGCCGGCGCCGGTGCCGGTGGTGGCCAGGCGCAGGCTGCCCGCAGTCACGTCGATGTCGGCGGCGCCACTGTCGATGATGCTCGAGCCCTGCACACTGGCATTGGCCGCGCTGATGGCGCCCAGCGCCAGCACGCCGCCGGCGACGTAACGCACGTTCCCCGTTGCGCTGGTGATGACACCATCGTCCATGCTGATGGCACCGCCGGCGGTGATGTCGACACTGGCCGCGCTGCTGATTGCCGCCTTTTGGGTGATTGCACCCGCCGCCGACAGCGAGACCGAACCTGCGAGGGTAGTGATCGCGTTGTTCACGGTGATGCCCCCAAGGCTCGCCTTGAGCAGGATGCTGCCCGCGACGGAACTGACCTCATCGCTGACCAGCAGATCGCCCGTATTCGTCACCAGCACCACGTTGCCGGTGGCGCTGAGGTTGGACTGGGCGGCGTTGACGCTTTGCGCTGCGGCCCCCGTGGCGCTCACCCGGCTGACCTGGATGCTGACCGTGTCGACCGTGACGCCGTCGGTGTCAAACAGGTACAAGCCCGCCGCGCCGGCGCGTGCCGACAGGACCGCGACGGTGGTTTCAAGCGCATTGTTGCCGCTGCCGATCGCGTTGCCTGCGAAAAGCTGCAAGGCGCCTGCGGTGAGATCGGCTTGCGTGTCGCCGGCGCTGTCGCCGTCGATGATGTCGTTGCCGGCAATGACGCGCACGGCCCCGCTGCCCGCAGCGATCGATTCAATCGTCGCGTCCACGCCCGCACTGACCGACACATTGCCATTTGTGCTGGCCAGCGTGCTGCCATTTGCCTGGACCACGTTGCGCGATGCAAGCAGCTCGATGCTCGCGCCCGCGCCGGCAGAAGCGATGGCTCCCACCTGCACAATATCGCGCCCGGCCACAAGACTGGTACCGGCGCTGTTGTTGACCAGGGACCCGCCAAGCGTGATGTCGACGCCGGCCGCGAGCAGCAGATTGCCGCCGGCGCTGATCGCGCCGTTGATCCCGGTGACGATACTGCCTGCCGCCGCCTGCAGTACCAGTGCTGCGCTGCTGGCCAGGTTGACCTGTACGGCGTCGGTCACGGAAGAACCGGCGATGCTGCCGTCGGCCAGTACGCGGTTGACGGTAACGGCGGCGGTCTGGTCGATGATGATGTTGCTCGCCTCGCCAATGTACATGCCCGCCGCAGCTGCCGACATGCGCAGCGCTTCAACTTCCAGCGCCTCGCTGCCGGCGCCGATGGCTGCCACGGCATTCAAGCGAAGCTCGCCTGCGTAGATGTTGGTCGCAGTGTCGCCGGCAAGGTCGGCGATGGCGCCGCCCGCAACCACGCTGACCGATCCCCAGCCAGCTTGCGCGCCGAGCAGGCCGTCGCTGCGATTGGCGGCGCTGCGCGCGTCGAGCACGCCGAGCGTGATGCCGGTTGCCGCCTTGTAGCGGATATTGCCGGCGTTGGTCTGGGCCAGGCCGCCATTGGCCATGACGATCGCCCCCGCAGTCGATTCGACGTCGATCGTGCCGCCGCTGGTGCTCAAGCGTCCAAGCCCGGTCTGTACGATGTTGTTCGTGGCCAGAACGGTGATGCTGCCGCTGCCGTTGCCGATGCTGGCATTGAGCGTGAGCGCGCCGGCGACATCGATCCTGACATTGCCGCTGCCGGCGTTGATGTTACTGTCGATGACCAGGTTGCCGGTGGCCGAAATGTTCGTGCCCGCCCCGCCACCGGTGTTCAAGCCCGTGATCGCCAGGTCGGTCACCGGCGCGCTCGCGCCGGACAGATCGACGCGGTTGACCGAAACCGGACCGACAGTGCCAACGGCCACGCCATCGCGCTCGGCCAGGTAGGCGTTGCCGCTTGCCGCCACCGCCATGACCGACACTTGCGTCTCGATGGCGCTGCCTGCGGCGCCAATGCCGGCGCCGGCCTGCAAGCGCAAGCCGTAGGCCGCCAGGTTCACGCCGGCCGGTGCTGCCAGGTCGTCGTCCTGCGCGTCCGTGATGGCGGCGCCGGCATTGATGCTGATGGTGCCGCCGCTGCCGCTGGTGCCGGCGTTGACCACGCCCACGCTGACACTGCCGGCGACAGCCTCCAGGCGCACATTGCCATTATTGGTTTGCAGCTGCGCTTGCGCTTCCATGCTGATCGCGTCCGCTGCCGACAGGTCGAGCGTCTGGCCGGCCTTGAGTGTTTCCAGCCGCGGCCCGCCGACGCCCAGGTTATCGATGACGATGCTGTCGGCCGCGACGATACTGATGCTGCCGTTGGTGGACGTCAGATCGGCGCGCAGCTCGACGTTCGCTGATGTGGCTTCGCCCGTTTCGCCGGAGCGCAGCAGCAAGTTGCCGACAGCGCCAGTGCTGCGCACCGCGCCAGACACGGTCAGTGCGCCGTTGGCGGTGGTGATGCTGGCGTTGCCGCTGGTCCCGCCCAGGTCGATGGCAAAGCTGCCTGCGCTGCCAAGGCGCAGCGCGGTGGCTTCCTGGATGAACAGGCCGCCGCTGACGGTGTTGGCGGCCGACAGGCCGGCCACCTGGGTTTGCAGGGCCAGGCCGGCGCCGGCGCCAATGCCGGTGGTGGCGGCCAGTGTTGCCTGTGCCGTGTCGCCGTCCAGGTTGGGCCCGGCGCCGGTCAGCACGTCGACGATTGCGCCATTTCGCGCCGTGAGGATCATCGCGCCATCAGCTTCAATGATCGACAGCGCAATGCCGGTGCCGGCCAGCAGGTTGACGGCGCCCGAGTCGAGCGCGTTTTGCGACGTGATCTTTTTGCCGTCGGCCATGGCGATTGCCGTGGCAGCACGCACGCTGACCAGGCCGCCGGCCGAACTGACGTTTCCACCCAGGCTGATATTGGCCAGGCTGGAAACGAGGCTGATGGCGCCACCGCTGGAGGCAATCACGCCGTCGTTGATTGCGTCATCCAGCGTCGACAGTGCACCGGACGCGTAGAGGTTGATGCTGCCGCTGGTGGTGGTGACGACGTCGTTGACCAGCAGCGCCTTGGCGCTGCCTGCCACGGCAAGGGTAAGGTCGCCGGTGCCGCTGGCGACCACGCCGCTGCCGCTCGCCAGCACCGTCATGGCCCCGCTGGCGGTGCGGATGTCGATGGCGCCGGAGCCGGCCACATTCGACTGGTTGACAAGCGTCAGCAGCAAGTCGCCGCCGAGCGCGGTTTCGTGAATCACGATGTCGCCGCTGGCGCCGGTATTCTGGGCGCTGACCGAGCCAAGTTCCGTGTACACAAGGCTGATGCCAAGCGCCGCATGGGCGTCCAGGCTGGCGCCGCGCAGTGCCTCGCCGCCCACGCCATCGTCCAGGAAGTCAACCTGCGCAATGGCGCCGGAGGCTGAGTACAGGCTGATGTTTTGCAGCGTGCCGTTGCGCGCTTCGACCTGGTTGTAGATCGCAATGTCGCCCACGGCATCAAGCTTGATGGTGCCGGAAACGAGCAGCGTGTAGTTCAGCGTTGGCGAACTGAAGTCCTCGACGGCGATGCTGGCGCCGTAGACTTCGACGTTGTCGCGCAGCGTAGGCTGCTCGACCGCGCCGATGGCGCCGATGCGCACTGCGCCCGCACCTGCCGTGGCGTGCCCCGCCGTCTGATGGCCGATGATGATCTTGCTGAAGCCGTCGGCAAAGGTCGCGATCTCGTTGTTGTCGATATTGAGCGTATCGGCGGTATTCCCGTTTGGCGGCGAACCGAGTTCAATCGCCAGCCCGACCGTGGTTGGGCGCAAGGTCATCGTGCCGGTGCCTACGACTGATTCGCCGCCGCCCGAAAAGGTGACTTCGTTCGCTTCAATGAACAGGTCGCCGCCGCCCGAGAGCACCACGCCGCCCTGGAAGATGACCTGGGTCGCGCCAAAGATGGAGAAGTCGCCGCCATTGGTGAGCGTGACGGACTTGGCGAACGTGACCACGCCTGAGGCGTTGATGATGAAGTCGCCATTGATGATGACGGACTCGCTGAACGTGACGTCGTTCGGCGTATCGCTGGTGCCGGCTACGTCAACCCCTTCGATGGTCAAGCCGGCCAAACCGCCCGCCCCCAGGCTGGCGCCGCCCACATTGCCGCCGATGGTGATATTGCCCGGCGCGCGCAGGATGGCGCTGTCGGGCGAGCCGTCCAGGTTGCCCTGGAAAATATGGGTCGCATTAAAGCCCAGGTGAATATTGCCGGTGCCGTCGCTGCCTGCCGTGAGGGAGATGCCAAGGCCGTCAAAACGCACCGAATCGTTGACCAGGATGTCGTCGGTGCTCACGACATTGGCCGCGAACGTGCTGGTATGGCCCGAACCGTCGATCACCAGCGAGGAACCGTTGTTCAGGTTCAGATCGGCATTGATGAAAATTTCACCGCCCAGCTGCGGATTGATCAGGTGCAAGGTATCGTTGAGCGTGACGGCGTCGGTGGCGCCGGCTTGGCCGATATAGATCAGATGGTGACCGTCAATGCTGCCAAGGACGATTTCACCGACACCTTCCTGGCGCTGGCCAAGCGCGGCGCTGTCGAGCTGCATGTCTTCGCCGGTCCCCGTCCAGGCGCCGTTCGCCAGCACAATCGTGCCGCCAGCGTCGAGCGGAACGAACGATAAAGCACCACCTGGCACCCGCGCCAGCACGGAGCTGTCCAAGACAGCAGCAACGCTTGCGCCGCTTTGCACCAGCATGGCCAAATCGAGCAAGTGAGTGTCGACTGCGCCCTGCTGCGGCGCGCCCATGGCCGGCGGCGTGCCGCCGTCCGGGGCCTGGGTTGTCTGGTAGGCGTCGATTACGACGTGATCGGGACTGGTCTCCCCTGGCAAAATTATATGCACCAGGCCAATGATGGGATCGGCGGACAGCAAGACCCGTGATTCGAGCGCTTCAACGCGAAAAGCATCGCGAACTGTGGAAACTTTTTGCTTGATGCGCTTGTTCTTGCTGAACATTGATTGCTTTCATATATGGGCCGCTACTGAATCCGGAGCCGCTATCGCTTCAGGGCGTCGCTTGGTCAATTTTTCGGCGCAGCTGCGCAAGCTCGGCATGAGGTCGAAATAGTAACGGAAAAAGGGGGATACAAAAGTTACCCAGACTAAATAAAGCTTAATCTGTGGACAGAAGAGCGGGGCCGGTCCACGTGTCAACACAACGACAAGTGTTAACCGGACGCAATTTCGAGGGGACGTTGCAACGAAACCTGTACCAAAAAGCTGAGCGCGACCGCCAGCAATATGGCCGTAAAGGCAACGCAGTCGCCGCACTACAACTGAACGCGGGCCTCTACTCCCCTCCGTCTTGTGCAGTGGTGCGACGGCAGCAGTCGTTCAGCTCTTGAACAACTTTAGCAGTGTTACCGCGGGCGAAGCCGATCCGATCTTGCGGTTTGTTTGCGCCGCTTCGATGACTTCGACCAGTTCGTCGTATTTGTCGGCTTGTCTGTCGTCGAGATTGGTCATATTCATATTCCAGCGCGGGAAAGTACGAAAAGTTGCTGGCTCGTTGTAAATCACCCGAGAATTCTTGTGGCGGGGGTCAAGTTCAATTTTTTTGTAGAGCTTAGCCAGCGACAATGCCGGCCCTTCCAGCACTTGCAAAAACCAACCGCCGTTATAAAACAAACTGCCCGTCACGTCCAACGGTTCGTTATTTGCTTTGGCAGTTTTCTGGATTCCATACAGATCCTCAGCGGACATTTTGCGTGTAGCCTGGCTGAGATAGATTAGTTGATTAATTGACATTATTTTTTCCCTTGTTGTGACATGCGCAGGCCGGTGTGTTCAGCAAGCGAGGATTGCCAGCGGCAATACTTTGCCAAGTGCAGATAATACTATTAGGAAATAAAACTTGTCGCAAGGCGTGTTTGCTGCGCGCAATAACTTGCGCACAAGGTGTTGTCACGACGAGACAGTACCCCGCTACGCGCGCTGATCCGTACGCAACAGCGGTAATTTGCAAGCTAGTTGTCGCCTAAAAGCGGTTTCTACGCTGCTTTTTTGAGTTCTGGATTTTTCTCCTTTT
>NZ_JAFCTU010000033.1:0-68280 GCF_049896185.1 Massilia sp. TSP1-1-2 | reverse complement strand
TTGCCGTGGTCGACGTGTCCGATGGTACCGACGTTGACGTGCGGCTTGGTCCGTTCGAATTTACCTTTTGCCATTTTGAACTTCCTTTAAAGTTTTTGTTTTGCGGGACAGAGCACGGTTTATCGCTTTGCTCTGTCCTCAACGACTGATATTTGACTAATTACTTAGCTTTTGCGGTGACGATTGCGTCAGTCACGTGCTTAGGCGCTTCAGCATAGTGCTTGAATTCCATCGTGTAAGTCGCGCGGCCCTGCGTTGCGGAACGCAGCGAGGTCGAGTAACCAAACATTTCGGACAGTGGCACTTCAGCCTTGATGATCTTGCCGCCGCCGCCTGGAATCTCGTCCATGCCCTGCACCATACCGCGGCGGGACGACAGGTCGCCCATCACGGTACCGGCGTAGTCTTCCGGCGTTTCGACTTCAACGGCCATCATTGGCTCCAGGATGACTGGGGAAGCCTTGCGGCAACCGTCTTTGAAGGCCATCGAAGCTGCCATCTGGAACGCGTTTTCGTTCGAGTCAACATCGTGGTACGAACCGAAGAACAGCGTAACCTTGACGTCAACGACTGGGTAGCCGGCCATCACGCCATTGTTCAGCGTGCCGCGCACACCCTTTTCAACTGCAGGGATGTACTCGCGTGGAACCGTACCGCCTTTGATGGCGTCAACGAATTCAAAGCCCTTGCCCGGCTCTTGCGGCTCGATCTTCAATACCACGTGACCGTACTGACCACGACCACCGGACTGCTTGACGAACTTGCCCTCGGACTCTTCGCATACTTTGCGGATCGTCTCGCGGTAAGCAACCTGAGGTTTGCCGACGGTGGCTTCCACGCCGAATTCGCGCTTCATGCGGTCAACGATAATTTCCAGGTGCAACTCGCCCATACCACCGATGATGGTCTGGCCCGACTCTTCGTCGGTCTTGACGCGGAACGATGGATCTTCCTGTGCCAGGCGATTCAGCGCCAAGCCCATTTTTTCCTGGTCGACCTTGGTCTTAGGCTCGACAGCCTGTTGAATCACCGGCTCAGGGAACACCATCTTTTCCAAGGTGATGATCGAGGATGGATCGCACAGAGTTTCGCCCGTGGTCGCGTCTTTCAAGCCAACGGCTGCAGCGATATCGCCGGCGTGGACTTCCTTGATTTCTTCGCGCTGGTTCGCGTGCATCTGCAAAATACGGCCAAGACGCTCTTTCTTGTTCTTGATCGGATTGTAGACAGTGTCGCCCGACTTGATCGAGCCCGAGTACACGCGGAAAAAGATCAGCTGGCCGACGAACGGGTCAGTCATGATCTTGAACGCGAGTGCCGCGAACTTTTCGTTGTCGTCCGCTTTACGCGAGGTCGGCTGGTCGTCTTCATCCATGCCTTGTACCGGCTTGATGTCCACCGGCGACGGCAGGTATTCGATCACGCCGTCCAGCATGGCTTGCACGCCCTTGTTTTTAAAGGCGGTGCCGCACATCATTGGAACGATTTCCGACGCCAGCGTACGCATACGCAAGCCCATCTTGATCTCTTCTTCCGTCAAGTCGCCTTCTTCAAGGTACTTGTTCATCAGTTCGTCGGTCGCTTCAGCAGCGGCCTCGACCATGTTCAGGCGCCATTCGTTCGCTTGCTCTTGCAGTTCTGCAGGAATGTCGCGGTAGTCGAATTTCATGCCCTGCGACGCGTCGTCCCAGTAGATGGCTTTCATCTTGACCAGGTCGACCACGCCCTTGAAGTTTTCTTCAGCGCCGATTGGAATTTGCAGCGGAATCGGGTTTGCCTTCAGGCGCGCACGCATCTGCTCATAGACCTTGAAGAAGTTGGCGCCGGTACGGTCCATCTTGTTCACGAATGCAAGGCGCGGGACCTTGTACTTGTTGGCCTGACGCCATACGGTTTCCGACTGTGGCTGCACGCCGCCGACTGCACAGTAAACCATGCAGGCGCCGTCGAGCACGCGCATCGAGCGTTCAACTTCAATCGTGAAGTCAACGTGGCCCGGCGTGTCGATGATGTTGATGTGGTGCTCAGGGAAATTGTTAGCCATCCCTTTCCAGAAGCAAGTCGTTGCAGCCGAGGTAATCGTGATACCGCGTTCCTGCTCTTGCTCCATCCAGTCCATGGTGGCCGCGCCATCATGCACTTCGCCAATCTTGTGGTTCACGCCCGTGTAGAACAGGACGCGCTCAGTCGTGGTGGTCTTGCCAGCATCGATGTGAGCCGAGATACCGATATTGCGGTAGCGCTCAATGGGGGTCTTGCGTGCCATAATTATTCCTAAATCTTTTAATGGACAAAACCGAGCAACACTTTGTGAACAAAATGAGCCCGGCCTCGAACAACAGATGCATGGCCGCGCCCGGGCTGACGTACGCCCGGGATTGGCCCTTGATTAGAAGCGGAAGTGCGAGAACGCCTTGTTCGCTTCAGCCATGCGGTGAACTTCGTCACGCTTTTTCATAGCACCACCGCGCATTTCAGCGGCTTCCAGCAATTCACCACCCAGACGTTGCGGCATGGATTTTTCGCTGCGCTTGTTTGCGGCTTCGCGCAACCAACGCATGGACAGCGCCATACGACGAACTGGACGAACTTCAACTGGCACCTGGTAGTTGGCACCACCGACGCGGCGGGATTTTACCTCGACCATCGGCTTGCAGTTGTTGATCGCGGTAGCGAACACTTCAAGCGGGTCCTTGCCGGACTTGGTCTTGATGTGTTCAAACGCACCGTAGATGATGCTTTCAGCGATAGATTTTTTGCCGGACAGCATCAGAACGTTGACGAATTTGGCGACATCCTGGTTACCGAATTTTGGATCAGGCAGGATCTCGCGTTTGGGGACTTCACGACGACGTGGCATTTCAATTCCTTTCAGTCTTCAGTTGAGCGTGCTGGGCACACTCGCGGTGGCCATCATAGCCATCCACTTACTCGACCGTCTCTGGTCGGTTCAACTATTAATAAGCAAAAGCGAGCTTAAATAAGCTTACTTCTTGCCCGCTTTGGCTTTCTTCGTACCGTACTTCGAACGCGATTGCTTACGGTCTTTGACGCCCTGGGTATCGAGTGCACCGCGAACCATGTGGTAACGCACACCCGGCAAGTCTTTAACACGACCGCCGCGCAGCAGCACGACACTGTGTTCCTGCAGGTTGTGGCCTTCACCGCCGATGTACGAAATGACTTCGAAACCGTTGGTCAGGCGAACTTTGGCGACTTTACGCAGAGCCGAGTTTGGCTTCTTTGGAGTCGTCGTATATACACGGGTGCAAACACCACGTTTTTGCGGGCTATTTTCAAGCGCCGGCGATTTGCTTTTCACGGTCAGAGCGACGCGTGGATTGCGAATCAGTTGATTGATGGTTGGCATCGTTAATTAATCCAACAAAATTACAACATGAATAACCCGGGCAACATGCCCGGGGACTAAAACTGAGTCCCGGATCGACTGCAGCGGAGGCGCCGATAGCCACTCGCGAGGGAGCGGCTGTAGTGCGCACACGATGTGCAGAATAAATTCGAGAACTCGCGAGTATAAGCGTGATTGCGGGGATGGTCAACCTGTTTACCATCCTGCCGTCAACAAACGGCTGGGCGATCGGGTACTTTCCGCTCCGCTTGTCGCAACCGAAGACGACCGTCACCGCCACCTTTTTGGCGCCGGGAAATTAAAAAACTCCTCTGGGGCTGCAAACCCCGGGATAATAAGGGCCTCCTGATTCTACCCACCCTGACAATGCGTTACAAGCTGCGCCCTGCCGCCATTTTCCTGCTGCTCACCTACCTGCTGCTGTCGGCCGTGCCGTTCGTACCAATGTTGCTGGGAAAGCCAATGGCGCGGCCGTGGCAAGTGCTGGGTGTCGAATTCGTGGCCTGGGTGGCGGTATGGGCCGTGTTCAAGCGCCCCGCGTGGTTTCACTGGCTGTTGCTCCCCGCATTTCTGGCGCTGCCCACCGAAGTGTATTTGTATACCTACTACGGGACCGGCATTTCGACCCACCACCTGGGCATCATCGCCGAGACCAGTCCCAAGGAAGCGATGGAATTCCTGGGCAACACCGTGTGGCTGATGCTGGGCGTAATGGTCGCCGCGCTGGCATGGTGGATCGCCAGTTTCCGCGCGGCCTGCGCCACGCGCGAGCTGGACTGGACCGACAGCTCGCGCTGGGTCGCGCTGGCCGTGCTGTCCTGCGGCGCCGGCTTGTGGGCCTACGGGGTCGAATTCGGCATTGCCGCGCGGCCTGCTGCGCCCGCCAAGGGCGCCAGCGTGCCTGTCGTGGCTGCCGTGCCTGCGGCGAACCGCACGGGCTTGAAACTACAGGCCTTGCCGTACCGCGCGCGCCTGCCTGTGGAATTCGATGCGTTTGCCAATTCTTGGCCGTTCGGGCTGATGTCGCGCGGGCTCGACTTTTACAAGGAACGCAAGCACCTGGCCGAACTGGGGGCGCGCAACAGCAAGTTCACGTTCGGCGCGCGCCAGGCCGTGCCCGACGCCGAAGGAGAAATCGTGGTCATGGTAATCGGCGAATCGTCGCGCTACGACCGCTGGAGCCTGAACGGCTACGGGCGCGAGACCAACCCGCTGCTGGGCAAGGAAAGCAACCTGGTGATGCTGCCGGACGTCATCACGTCGGTATCGGCCACGCGCTTGTCGGTCCCGGTAATGATTTCGCGTAAGCCTGCGATCAAGAGCCTGAAGGATGGTTTCGCGGAGAAATCCTTTCTGACCGCCTACAAGGAAGCGGGCTTCAAGACATACTGGTTGTCGAACCAGGTGTCGTTTGGCGAGTTCGATACGCCGGTGTCCGTGTTTGCCAAGGAAGCCGATGTGATCCAGTTCCTGAACCTGGGCGGCTTTACCAACAATTCCAATTTCGACCAGATTTTGTTCGACCCGGTAAAAGGCGCGCTCGCCGATCCTGCCAAGAAAAAGCTGATCGTGCTGCACACGCTGGGCAGCCACTGGAATTACAGCCATCGCTACCCAAAACAGTTCGACCGTTGGCAGCCGTCCCTGTTCGGCGTCGACAAGCCGGTCTACACCAACACCAAGATCAAGCCGCAACTGAACAACAGCTACGACAGCAGCATCTTGTATACAGACTGGTTTTTATCGAACGTGATCGGCATGCTCAAGCAGTCGCAGCAGCGCAGTGCCTTGATGTACATGTCGGACCACGGCCAGACCTTGTATGACAACAAGTGCGACTTGGCATTTCACGGTCACAACACGCAATTCGAGTTCCACGTGCCGGCGTTTGTCTGGTATTCGGATGTGTACCTGGCGCAGCGGCCGGCCAAGGTTGCGCAGCTGCGCAAGCATAGCCAGGCGCGCCTGTCGACGGAGAATGTATTTCATACCTTGCTCGACCTGGCCGATATCCGCTATCCGGACGAGCACCTGGAGTGGAGCTTCATGAGCGAGCGGTTCAAGCTGCATCCGCGCTACGTGGACAGTTACGGCTGGGCCCATTACGACAATGCGACCTTCAAGGGAGACTGCCGCGAAGTGATCGACAAGGGCACGCCGCTGGAGCGCGAAAAATAGGTCGCCAGTATTGACGGGAATTGCTAAAGTAGCATAAAGCACACTTAAACAACATCGTCCCCGCGCACGAGGCTGTAGCAGAAGGGACGACAGAGCAGCAGCAACACATCGTCCTCGCGCGGGGACCCATAGAACGGCTCAACTTAGCAAGTGCCAGAGGTCCCCGCGTGCGAGGACGATGTAACTTTGCTGCACTGTCGCCCCTTTCGCGACCGCCTCGAGGACGATGTCATGCCGAGTGCACATTTCCCAAGGACCGCACCCATGATCAAGCCAGCCCGCCTGCCCGCCATCGACATGCTGCGCGGCTTCGTCATCGCCCTGATGGCCCTGGACCACACGCGCGACTTTTTCGGCCCCACGCCGTTCAACCCCGAAGACCTCGCAGCCACCACGCCCGCCTGGTTCTGGACGCGCTGGATCACCCACCTGTGCGCCACCGTCTTCGTGCTGCTGGCCGGCAGCTCCGCTTTCCTGCGCGGCCAGGGCAGCGGCATCGCCGACCTGTCGCGCTACCTCGCCACGCGGGGCTTGATGCTGCTCGCGCTCGAAGTCAGCTGGATATCCTTCAGCTGGCAGCTGGGCTACCACGTGATCATCTTGCAAGTGATCTGGGCGCTGGGTGTGGGCATGATGATCCTGGCGTTGCTGGTCTGGCTGCCCCGCCCAGCCATCGCCCTGATCGGCGTTCTGCTGATCGTCACCCACAACGCCTTCGACAACTGGAAGCCGGCCAGCGTGCTGTGGCAAGCCTGGCATCAGGGCGGCTTCGTCCCGTTCCCGCAAGGCTTCCCGCTGGCCGGGGTGGCCATCATGTATCCGCTCATGCCATGGGTCGGCTTGATGGCCGCCGGCTACGCGCTCGGTCCCGTGTTCCTGTGGGAACGCGCCCGGCGCGACCGCTTCCTGCTGGCCTCGGCGGCCGGCCTGCTGCTCGCCTTCGTTGCGCTGCGCTCGTTGAACATCTACGGCGACCCGGACCCGTGGTCAGCGCAGGGCCGCGGCCTGATGTTCGATCTGATGTCGTTCGTGCGCGTGCACAAATACCCGCCGTCGCTGCTGTACTTGTGCACTACGGCGGGCATCGGCTTGCTGCTGCTGGCAGCCTTTACGCGGATGCGCGAGAACAAGGTGCTGATGCTGTTCGGCCGCAATCCGCTGCTGTTCTACGTGATCCACATCGCGCTGATCCACTTTCTCGGCAACGTTTATTTCGACATCCGCTACGGCGGCGGCCCCAATTTCTCTGACGGGCAGGCGGCTACCTGGCCTGACGGCTACGTCCCTTCGCTGCCCGTGGTCTACGGCGCATGGATCGCGATGCTTGCGTTGATGTACGGGGTGATTCTGCTGCGGAAGCGCATGCGCACCGTTCATCGTAATTAAAGTGTGGTCGGCCCCGCATTTATATACATTGCCTATGCCAGCACCCCGCCGCAGTCGGCCTGATGCGCCAGGTAGGCACTGAGCCAGTCGAAGACCTTGCCGGCATTCGCCTGAACGGCGCCGCCGAAGCCGCGCTCCGACAACAGCGCAATGCCGTTGGTATGCGCCAGCACGCCGCTCGACAGCGTCAGCACGCCGTCATCTCCCTTCGCCACGCACAGCGGGTCGAGCCGGTGCGCCAGCAGCGACGCCAGCACCAGGTTATGCGACGAGACCACCACCATGCCCTTGGCGGCCAGCACGTCGAGCCATCGATGATGTAGACGCCCGGGTGCGGCCCCTCGGCGGCCGACAGCAGCTCTTTGGCGCGCCGCAGTTCGGCCATGTACAGGCTTTCGCCGCCAAGCAGCGAGTCTTCGCTCTGCATGCTGGCGTACACCGGCGCCAGCGGCACGCTCGCCCTCTTCGCGTAGCAAAAACCAAAGGCGCGCGCGGCGACCAGGTTGATCCCCAGCGTCCTTAGCAAGGTGCTTTTGCCGATGCCGTTCTGGCCCGAGATGAACGCGCCCCTGCCCTGCAGCGCGAGCGTGAGCGGCTGCGCATGCGCCAGCAGCGGGTGCACCGTTTCTTCAAGCGCGATGCTGGTCATGGCGCTGGGTTCGGCCCAGCAGAAGGTGCCCGCGCCCAGCAGGTGCCGCGCCAGCGCGACGTCGGCCTCCAGGATCGCCACATGCTCGAAGCAGGCGCGCAGCAACGGCAGGCGGTCGCGCACCCGCTTGATGCTCTTGAAATAGTGATTCACATTGCCGAGGCCAAACCAGTCATGGTAAGAGCGCAGGGAGGGAACGGCGGCGGTCAGGACCGCGCGGCTAAAGCTCAAGCTGCAGCGTCCCGCAACCGCAGCATCCTTGCCACCCAGACTGGCCGTCACGCGCAGCAGTATCTGCAGCGCCGCAATCGAGCGTTGCCACTCTTCTACCCGCTGCGCGTACTGCAGCTGCACGCCAAACAGCACGCCGAGCACGAGAACAAGCACCACAACGATCACCGGCCATGCCAGCGGCGAGATGACCGCGCCCGCCAGCGCAATCACCAGCGCGAGCGGCAGCAGCCAGGTGAACGGCGCCCATCCGGCCACCGGCGGCAGCGCATCTTCATACAGCAAGGACGCGATTTCCTTGTCTGCGCGGCGCAGCGGCTCGCACTGGCGATGCAGCTCCTGCACGTGTTCCGGCTTGTCCAGGAAAGCCTTGACGCGCTCCGGCGGTGCCTCGCCCATGCCGGCGCGCAGCCGCTGGTACAGCACCTGCTGCCCAAAAATGCTGACCTCTTGCGACAGCGCCGCGCAATAGGGTTCGAGCAGCAGGTCTTTCCAGGTCGCGTCGTCGATCGATGCAGTGGCCGGGTCGGTGCGCAGCCGGTGCAGCTGCGCGACCTCGCTGACCAAGAAAGGGAAGTCGCCGGGTCCCCGATCGGGGAGCCGCAGCAGCGAACGCAGGTGAGCAGCAACCAGCGTCCACAAGGCGGACAGCTTTGAAACGAACGCGGGCATGACATCTTTCAGGTCTTGCGCGGCGAGGCCGGCATCATATACGCGATATATGGTCAATTTGACAAACCACAAGTGGGGCCTGACGCCGGTCGCGGCCGGCGCAAGGTGTCCGGCCGCTGTCCATACGTCCGCCGTCCGGACGCTCCGGACAGCGGACGCGACTAAAAACATCGAACGAAATCAATAACTTAGCTCCTGGCACGGATCCTGCGGAGGTAATGACATTCTTGTCAACACCACACACCATGATCCGAGATACCTCCTCCCAAGACGCCGTCCTCAGCACGCCGCCCCCGCACCAGGGAAAGCGGCGCCTGCTGATCGCCGCCGTCGCAGTTGCCGCCGTGGCTGCCTGCTTCATGCTGTTTTCAAAGTGGAGCGCGAGCGCCCAGTCGGTCAACGGTGCGCGCCTGCGCATCGCCGAAGTCGCGCGCGGCACGCTGGTGCGCGACGCCGCCGTCAATGGCCGCGTGGTGGCCGCCGTCAGCCCCACTTTGTACTCCACCGCGCCATCCACCGTCACTTTAAAAGTGGCCGCCGGCGACACCGTCAGGCGCGGCCAGGTGCTCGCCGTGCTGGATTCGCCCGACCTGTCCGACGCGCTCAAACGCGAGCAATCGAGCTACCAGCAGATCGAGGCGGAAGTGGCGCGCCAGAATATCGCCTCGCGCAAGCAAAAGCTGCTGGCCCAGCGCGAAGCCGACACCGCCGACATCGATCGCCTGTCGGCCCAGCGCACGCTGGAGCGCTACCAGGCGGTGGCCAACGACGGCGTCATCGCCAAGATCGACTTCCAAAAAGCCAAGGACGCGCTGGCGTCGGCCGAGATCCGCGCCCGCCACGCCGGCAAGGCCGCTGTGCTGGAAAGCGACGACGTGGGCCTGGCGCTCAAGACCAAGATCAATGAGCTGGACCGCCAGCGCCTGTCGATGGCCAACGCCCAGCGCCGCGTGGACGAATTGACCGTGCGCGCGCCGGTTGACGGTTTCATCGGCACGCTGTCCGTGCAAGACCGCAGCGTGGTGGCCGCCAACGTCGCCCTCATGACGCTGGTCGACCTGTCGCGCCTGGAAGTCGAACTCGAAGTCCCGGAAAGCTATGTGGCCGACATGGGCCTGGGCATGACGGCCGAAATCCAGCTTGGCGGGGCCACGGCCAGCGGCAAGTTGTCGGCGCTCTCGCCGGAAGTGGTCAAAAACCAGGTGCTGGCGCGCGTGCGCTTTGACGGCGCCCAGCCCAAAGGATTGCGCCAGAGCCAGCGCGTGACGGCGCGCCTGCTGATCGAGGAAAAGCCCAACGTGGTGCTGCTGCCGCGCGGGCCTTTCGTGGAAAGCGAAGGCGGCCGCTTTGCCTACGTGGTGCAGAACGGCGTTGCGGTGCGCACCCCCATCACCATGGGCGCCACCAGCATCACGGCAGTTGAAATTCTTGCAGGCCTCAAGCCCGGCGACAAGGTCGTCATTGCCGGCACCGATACCTTCGCCAACGCGGCGCGCGTCTCGATCAATCAATAACCCCATCCCAAAAAAAGGACACCCCATGCTGCGCATGAAAAATCTGAGCAAGGTCTATCGCACCCACATGATCGAAACGCACGCGCTGCGCGGCTTCGAAATCCAGGTCAACAAGGGCGAGTTCGTCACCGTCACAGGACCTTCCGGTTCCGGCAAGACCAGCTTTCTGAACATCGCTGGTCTGCTTGAAGAATTCACCGACGGCGAGTATGTGCTCGACGGCGTCAACGTCAAGGGCATGGACGACAACGCCCGCTCACGCCTGCGCAACGAGAAGCTCGGTTTCATCTTCCAGGGCTTTAATCTGATTCCCGATCTGTCGCTGTTCGATAACGTCGACGTGCCGCTGCGCTACCGCGGCTTCAACGCGGCCGAGCGCAAGGAGCGCATCGAGGACGCGCTGGCCAAGGTCGGCCTGGCTTCGCGCATGAAGCACTACCCGGCCGAACTGTCGGGCGGGCAGCAGCAGCGCGTGGCGATCGCGCGCGCGCTGGCCGGTTCGCCCAAGCTGCTGCTGGCCGATGAACCGACCGGCAACCTGGACACGCAAATGGCGCGCGGCGTCATGGAGCTGCTTGAGGAAATCAACGCCCAGGGCACCACCATCCTGATGGTCACGCACGACCCGGAACTGGCGGTCCGTTCGCAGCGCAACGTGCACATCATCGATGGCCAGGTGTCGGATTTGGTGCGCAAGACGCCCACGCTGTTCGATGCGGCTTCGCGTGCGAACGCGTCGGCCACCCACGGTTAAGGAGCGCACATGTTCAAGTATTACTTCATGCTGGGCCTGCGCAGCCTGCGCCGCAACCCGGCACTGACGGCGCTGATGGTGCTCACGCTAGCCATCGGCGTGGCCGCCAGCGTTTCGACGCTGACGATTCTGCACGTGATGTCGGGCGACCCGATTCCGCACAAAAGCGAGCGTCTGTTCGTGCCGCAGTTCGACGTTGGTCCGCTCAAGGGATACATCCCGGGCGAAGAAGCGGGCGACCGCCAGATGACTTATCCGGACGCGGTCAACCTGCTCAGGGCCAAGGTCGGCGAGCGGCGCACGGCAATGTTCGGCATCTCGGCGCCAATCGAACCGCAGCGCAAGGACCTGGGGGTATTTCCTGCCAATGGCCTGGCGCTCACGCGCGACTTTTTCGCCATGTTCGACGTGCCCTTCCTGCACGGCCAGGCATGGAGCGAAGACGACGATGCGGCAGGCGTCAATGTGGTCGTACTGAGCCGCCAGATCGCGGGCAAGCTGTTCGGCCAGGCTAATCCGGTCGGGCAGCGCATCATCATGCTGGGGCAGCCGTTCCAGGTGGCCGGCGTGCTCAATGACTTTGCGCCCCTGCCGCACTACTACCGCCTGATCGGCGGCGAGGGTAATTTCGGCAATGACGAAGACGTCTACATCCCTTTCGCCACAGCGGCGCGCCTGAAATCGAGCCCCCAGGGCAGCATGAATTGTTCTGCCACCCCGGGGCCAGGCTATGAAGGCTTGCTCGCCTCCGAGTGCACCTTCATCCAGTTCTGGTTCGAGACCAAAACCGCGCGCGAGCGCACCGAGCTCCAGGCTTATCTCGCCAACTACTCGGCCGACCAGCGCAAGCTCGGGCGTCATCAGCGGGCGGTCGCGCCATCGCTGTACGACGTGAACGAATGGCTGGTCTTCATGAAAGTGGTCGGCAACGACAACAAGCTGTCGGCCTGGCTCGCCTCCGGCTTTCTGGTCCTGTGCCTGGTCAATACCGTTGGCCTGCTGCTGGCCAAATTCTCGGTGCGCGCGGCCGAAGTTGGCATCCGCCGCGCGCTGGGCGCCTCGCGTCAGCACATCTTTCGCCAGTTCCTGGTCGAGACGGCGGTCATCGGCCTGGCCGGCGGCATCCTTGGCCTGCTGCTGGCCATCGCCGCGCTGGCCCTGATTTCCATGCAATCGAGCGAGATGGGCAGCGTCGCGCACATGGACTGGGTCATGCTCGGCTTTACCTTCGTGCTGTCGGTGGGCGCCGCGGTAGTAGCGGGCCTCTTGCCCACGTGGCGCGCATGCCAGGTCACGCCGGCCATGCAACTCAAATCGCAATAACAGCGCAATAACAGCGCAATAACAGCGCACTCACTGCGCGATAACGAATCCGAAAGCGACGATCCTCATGAATCCCATTCTCTCCGCGCTCATGCGCAACAAGACAGGCGCCGTGCTGGTGGCCATCCAGGTGGCCATCAGCATGGCAATCCTGGCCAATGCCCTGCACATCGTCAACCTGCGCCAGGCCGTCATGGCACGCCCGAGCGGCATCGCCGACGAAAGCTCCGTGTTCTATGTCAGCACGCGTTACCTGACACGGGAGACGGCCGAGTATGACCGCGCCCTCCAGTTACGCGAAACGGCCCGGCTGCGCGCGATCCCGGGCGTGGCATCGGTGGCAACGACCAACCAGATGCCACTGTCGAACCAGGCCCGCCGCAGCAGCGTCTCGGTCGACCGCAAGCAACTTAACGAGAGTGCCGGCGCATGGATCTACCAGACCGGCGACTCGCTGGTGGCCACCTGGCAGCTCAAGCTGGTCGCAGGGCGCGATTTCAAGCCCGACGACGTGCTCGAGCTCGACAGCCAGGCCAGTCACAACGGCACGCCGAAAACCGTCATCGTCACCAGCGCCCTGGCGGCAAAGCTGTGGCCGGGACCAGGCAGCGCGGTCGGCAAGACGCTGTTCTTCGGCGTCGGGGATGACGCCGAAGAAAGCGAGGTGATCGGCGTAGTCGAGCGCCTGCAAAGCCCCGGGGCACAGATCGACGAGCAAGGCGACTTTTCGCTGATCCAGCCGTTTCGCGGCGTGGGCGGGATCCCGGGCGCCACCTACACGGTGCGTACCGCGCCGGGTGAGCGCGACCGGGTCATGAAGGAGGCCGAGGCGGCGCTGCACAAGGACGCCACCGCGCCGGTGATCCTGTCGGCCAAGACGACCGAAAGCGACCGCAAGCAGCGCTACCGCGCCGACATGGCGCTGTCATGGACGCTGATTGCCGTCAGCGCCCTGCTGCTCGTGATCACCGCCAGCGGCATCGTCGGCATGGCCAGCCTGTGGGTCACGCAGCGGCGCAAGCAGATCGGGGTGCGGCGCGCACTGGGTGCGCGCCGGGCCGACATCCTGCGCTACTTCATCACAGAAAACATCATGATCACCGCCGCGGGCGTGGCCAGCGGCGCGGTGCTGGCGATCGGCTTGAACCAGCTGCTGGTGACCAAGCTGGAGATGGCCAAGCTGCCGCTTGGGTATTTGCTGGCCGGGACCGGCGTGTTTTTCGCGCTCGGCGTGATTGCCGTGTACGGGCCGGCGTGGCGCGCGGCCAGCATCTCGCCGGCCTTGGCGACCCGCAGCGCGTAACGCCTGGCGCCGTGGCATACTCGCGCTTTGTCTTTACCCGAGAGAATCGATGAGCATCAACGTCAGCCTGCGGGCCGTCACCGCCGACAATTTCGACCAACTGACCAAGCTGCCCTTGCTCGATCACCAGATCGACTTCCTCGACAGTAACGCCTACTCGATCGCCGAAGCGAGCTTTTATCCGCACTACCACACGCGCGCGATCTACGACGGCGAGCAGGCGGTCGGTTTCCTGATGTTCGTTTCGCTGGCCGAGGAAGGCGATCCCGGCGAGTATTCGATTTATCGCTTCATGGTCGACCATCGGCGCCAGGGCCTGGGCCTGGGCCGGCGCGCGCTCGCGCTGCTGCTGGACGAAATCAAGGCCCTGCCGGGCGCGGCCGGCGTGTGGATCTGCTATTCACCGGTCAACCCCACGGCCAGGGCCTTTTACGCCAGCGCCGGCTTCGTCGAAACGGAGCTCGACGAGAACGGCGAAATGTGGGCCTACATTGCGTTCGGCACTGCCGCGCTGGTATCCTGAGCCATGCCCACCGTCCTGATCATCGACGACAACGTCGCCATCACCATCGCCCTTGAAGTGCTGTTCTCGCTGCACGAGATCGACGCCTTGCGCGCCGCCTCGCCCGAAGAAGGCCTGGCCCTGCTCGAACGCAGCAGCGTTGACCTGGTCATCCAAGACATGAACTTCTCGGCCGACACCACCTCCGGCGAAGAAGGCAAGGCACTGTTTCGCGAGATCCGGCGCCGCCACCCGGACCTGCCGGTCATTTTGCTGACCGCCTGGACCCACCTCGACGCGGCAGTAGACTTGATCAAGTCGGGCGCGGCCGACTACCTGTCCAAGCCCTGGAACGACAACCGCCTGATCGCCACCGTCACCAACCTGATCGAGCTGGGCCAGGCCAACCGCGCCTTGCTGCAGCACGCCCAGCGCGAACTGTCCCAGCGGCGCCAGCGGCGCGATCTCGAACAAGGCTTCGACCTGCGCGGCATGGTCTGGCAAGACGCGGCCATGGAGCGCGTGCTGCACCTGGCCTGCCAGGTTGCGCGGGCCGACGTGGCGGTGCTGATCAGCGGCCCGAACGGCACCGGCAAGGAACGCATCGCCGAAATCATCCAGGCCAATTCGGCGGTGCGCGGCGGCCCCTTCGTGGTGCTCAATTGCGGCGCGCTGCCGGCCGAACTGATCGAAGCCGAACTGTTCGGCGCCGAAGCGGGCGCCTACACCGGCGCCTCGCGCGCGCGCGAAGGCAAGTTCGAGGCGGCCGACGGCGGCACCCTGTTCCTCGACGAAATCGGCAACCTGCCGCTGGCCGGGCAAATGAAGCTGCTGCGGGTGCTCGAGACCGGGCGCTTCGAGCGGCTCGGCTCGAACAAGGAGCGCCAGGTCAAGGTGCGCGTAATTAGCGCCACCAATGCCGACCTGGGCGCCATGATCCGCGCCGGCACCTTTCGCGAAGACCTGTTCTACCGCCTTAACGTGATCGAACTGCGCCTGCCGGCGCTGGCCGCGCGCCCTGACGACATTCTGCCGCTGGCGGCCAGTTTTCTCCCCAAGGGCAAGCGCCTCGAGCCGTGCGCGCAGGCGACGCTGCTGGCGCATGCCTGGCCAGGCAATGTGCGCGAACTTAAAAACGTGATGGCGCGCGCTTGCCTGCTGGCCCCCGGAGACGCCATCAAGGCCGCCGATCTGGGCCTGGCGCAGCTGGTGCTGCCGGCCCTTGAGGTGGAACCGGACCGCGACTGCGTGGCGCAGGCACTGGCGCGCGCCAACGGCGTGGTGGCGCAGGCGGCGGCCGAACTTGGCCTGTCGCGCCAGGCGCTGTACCGGCGCATGGAACGCCTGGGCATTGCGCGGCCGTGATGCAAGCCAGGTCGCGCTTTCGCCTGACGCTGGCCACGCGCTGGTCGGCCCTGGTGGGCACGCTGCTGGGCGTGGGCGTCGGCCTCACACTGGCGCTTGACTACCTGCTGCCCGGCCAGCCGCTGCTGGTCGCAAGCGTCTGCATGGCGTGCGTGGTGCCGCTGGCCGTCATCACGATGCGCGCGCAACTGCGGCCTATTTTGTCGCTGTTTCGCGCGCTCGAAGGCACGGTCACCAGCTACCAGGACGGCGACTTTTCGTTCGGCCTGCACTGGCCGCACAACGATGAAGTGGCGGACTTGGTCGACGTCCACAATGCGCTTGGCAACGTGCTGCGCGAGCAGCGCCTGGCGCTGGTGCAGCGCGAACTGCTGCTTGACACGATGGTCCAGAACACGCCGGTGGCCATGCTGCTGGTGGGCGACGCGCCGAGCGCGAATGCCATCGTGTTTGCCAACCTGGCCGCGCGCCAGCTGCTGGGCCAGGGCCGCAAGCTCGAAGGCCATCACCTGGCCGATATTCTGAAGACGGCGGCGCCCGCGCTGGTGGACGCGCTCGCGCGCGGCGGCGACGGTTTGTTTACCGCCGGCGAGCGCGAAGACGAAGAGGTGTACCACCTGGCGCGCCGCACCTTTACGCTCAACGGGCGCAAGCACGAGCTGCTGCTGCTGCGCCAGCTGACCCAGGAATTGCGGCGCCAGGAAGTGCAAACCTGGAAAAAAGTGATCCGCGTGATCAGCCATGAGCTGAACAATTCGCTGGCGCCGCTCACCTCCCTTGCGCACTCGGGTGCGGAACTGGTGCGGCGCGGCCAGACCGCGCGCCTGCCACAAATCCTGGAAACCATCGGGGAACGCACGCGCCACCTCGAAACCTTCATCCTGGGCTACGCGCGCTTTGCCAAGCTGCCCACGCCGCAGGTCGAGGCGTGCGCGCTGGACAGCTTTGTCGGGCGCCTGGCGGCCGAAGTGCGCTTCAAGCTCGTTGGCAGCCTGCCCGCGGACCCGGCCTGGTTCGACCCGGGGCAAATCGAGCAGGCGCTGCTCAACCTGCTCAAGAACGCGCACGAATCGGGTTCTTCGCCGGACCAGGTGGAGCTGCACGTAAAGTCGGGCCAGGGCCTGCTGCGCATTGAAGTACTGGACCGCGGCCAGGGCATGAACGACGCGGTGCTGGCCAACGCGCTGGTGCCCTTCTATTCGACCAAGCGCACTGGCACCGGTCTGGGCCTGGCGCTGGCGCGCGAAATCGCCGAAGCGCACGGCGGGCGCATCACGCTGGGCAACCGCGAAGGCGGCGGGCTGGCGGTGGCGCTGATCCTGCCATTGATGGTGCCGGACGCGGGCCTGTAAAATTGGGGTCATGCTCCCTACCCTACCCGCCAGCCGGTTCGACGCCCCCGGCCACCCTCCCGCCACCACCACCGAATATGAAGGCGTGCGTTCGCTGCACCTTGGCACTTCGTGGGTGCAGGGCGCCATGCGCTTGTCGCGGCCCGACTTTATCGAACTCGAATACGTCCAGATGATGATGATGTGGATGCTGTTCCTGGACACGCCGCGCCATATCGTTCAGCTGGGCCTTGGCAGCGCGGCGCTGACCAAGTTCAGCTATCACCGCTTTCCCCAGGCGCGGGTGACGGTGGCTGAACTCAATCCGAACGTGATCGCCATTTGCCACGCGCTGTTTGGCCTGCCGCCCAACGACGCGCGGCTGGACGTGCGCGAGATGGATGCGATGGCCTTCGTATGCGACCCGGCCAACCACAATACGGTCGACGTGCTGCAGGTTGACCTGTACGACGAACAGGCGCGCGGCCCGGTGCTCGATTCGCCCGAGTTTTACCAGGCCTGCCTCGATTGCCTCACGCCCGACGGCATCATGACAGCCAATGTTTTCGGCGACTTTGGCAACTACGACAAGAACCTGCAGAACATGGAGCTAGTGTTCGATGCGGTGGTATGGCTGCCCGAAGTGCATGACGCGAACATCGTCGTCGTCGCATTCAAAAAGTCGCCGCAGATCGATTTCAGCGTGCTGTACGAGCGCGCCGGCCAGATCAAAAAAAGCATGAACCTGCCGGCCAAGAAATGGGTGACGGGCCTGAAGTCCTGGATGGGCGACCAGCGCTAGAGCGCTAGTTAAGCGTCCAGCTATAGGAAAACGATAGCAGCGACTTTTCGGGCAAGCCGTTGGTGATGGCGGGCGTGAACGCGCATTGCGCCATGCCGTCGAGCGCCGCCCGGTCAAGTTCGGCGGAACCGCTGCTCTTGACGACCTTCTTTTCGCGCACGCTGCCGTCGACGTCGATCAGCAATGTCATGTGGACAGTCCCCTGCTCGCCATTGGCCAACGCGGCCCCCGGATAGGCGAAGCGCGCGCACGGCTTGCGTGACGCTGGCGCGGACGCGGCCGCGGCGCTCGCCAAAGGCGACGAGGCGCTTTTCCAGACGTGGGTGAACACCACCGACGTTTCGATGGGGATCCCGTTCCTGATTTTGGGAGTGAATGTGCACTTGCCGGCGGCGGCGATGGTCGCTTGGTCAAGGTTGGCAAAGCCGCTCGACGCGGTGAGCTTGGCGCCGATCACTTTGCCTTCAAGGCCCACGCGCAGCAGCACCGTGGTGGTGCCGCTCCTGCCCCGGCCAAGGGCGCTGGTGGGAAGGGCCGGGGTGCAAGCGTCGCCCGGCGCGGCAAGCGCGCCCGCCAGCGCGGTCGCGTGCGTGACCGGTTCTGCCATTGCAGCCTGGTCGCCCCGCGTCATGACGGCAAATTCGCCCACCTGCGCGCTTGGTGACATGGCCATGTAAGTAGTGAAGAGCGCGATGCCGTTGACTGACCCGCCCTTGTCCAGCATGGCGGGAGGGGCCGCTGCAAAGGCAGGCAAAGCGGCGCACAGCAGGAGAGCGAACGGAAAACGGAAAGTCAAAGGCATGGCTGTTGGCGTAAACACGCCCATCACGAGAGACGGCAAGTGTAACCCGCGTGCTGGCCTGTGCCGATGCGAATCCACTTGACCGTGCGGCGCGCATACCGGATTATCGTCACAGTTCATCAACGGAGGCACACACACATGAAACGAATGATCCTGGCCGCCATGCTGGCCACAAGCCTGGCAGGCGCGGTACATGCCAAGGGCGCAGACGGCGCCGACGACGCCCTCAAGGCGGCGATCGCCAGCAAGGACCGCACGCCGGCCAACATGATGCGCGACGGCGCGCGCCATCCCTACGAAACGCTGACCTTCTTTGGCATCAAGCCGACCATGACGGTGGTCGAGCTGAGCCCTGGCGGCGGCTGGTACACCGAAATCCTCGCCCCCTACCTTCGCGATCACGGCAAACTCATTGCAGCGGGCGAATCGCCCACGTCAACTGACGACGGCGCCAAGCGCGCAGCGGCCAGGCTGACAGAAAAATTCAGCGCCAACCCGGCCATGTACGGCAAGGTGCAGCGCGGCGTGTTTGAAGTGCCCACCACCTACAACTTTGCCGCGCCGGGCAGCGTCGACCTGGTCGTCACGTTCCGCAACATCCATAACTGGACTGGCGAAGGTGACGCCAAGGTCAAGCAAATCTTCAAGAGCGTGCACACGGCACTCAAGCCGGGTGGCGTGTTCGGCGTGGTCGACCATCGCGCGCCCGCCGGCAAGCCGGTCAAGCCAGACAGCGGCTACCTGCACGAGGCGCAAGTGATCAAGATGATCGAGGCGGCCGGCTTCAAGCTGGTGGCCAAGTCCGAGATCAACGCCAACCCGAAAGACACGGCCGACCATAACAAGGGCGTGTGGTCGCTGCCGCCAGTACTGGCCAACAAAGACGTCGACCGCGACAAATACCTCGCCATCGGCGAGAGCGACCGCATGACGCTCAAGTTCGTGAAAAAGTAAGCACTCCAGGCCCCGCAAGGGGCCTTTTTTTATGCGCCGGCGCCTCTGCAAGTTGCGCGCAGCGTGTATATTTGCGCTACCGCCCGCGCCTGCGGGTATCCTCCTGAAAATCGAACATGACAACTCTGCGTATCGTCGCCGTGCTTTCACTTGCTGCGTGCAGCTTTTTGACCGGCAGCCAGGCCGCGGCCCAAGAAGCAGTCAAGGAAAGCGCGGTCCCGGCACCGGCGCCGGCCATTCCTGCCAACCTCGAAAACTCGGTCGTGAAGGTCTTCTCGACGCTGCGCCGCCCCGATCCGTTCAAACCATGGAGCAAGGCGTCGCCGGCCGACGTGACCGGATCCGGGGTCGTCATAGAAGGGCGCCGCATCCTCACCAACGCGCACGTGGTCGGCTACGCGAGCCAGGTGCAGGTGCAGGCCAACGAAGCGGGCGACAAAGTCTCGGCCACGGTGGTGGCGGTGGCGCGCGACATGGACCTGGCGCTGCTCAAGCTGGACGACGACACCTTCTTCAACAGCCATGCACCGGTGGCGCGCGCCAGCGTGCTGCCCAATGTGCGCGACCAGGTTTTTGCGTATGGCTACCCGACCGGCGGCACCTCGCTCTCGATCACCAAGGGCATTGTCTCGCGCATCGAATTTGTCAACTACAGCATGGACACGGCGGGGCTACGGATCCAGATCGACGCCGCCATCAATTCGGGCAACAGCGGCGGGCCGGCGATTGCCGGCGACAAGATGGTGGGCCTGGCATTTGGCGCGGCGACCAATGCGCAAAACATCGGCTACATCATTCCCAACGAAGAAGTGGAGCTGTTCCTGCGCGACGTGGCCGACGGGCGCTACGACGGCAAGCCGGCGCTGCTAGACGAAACGCAGACGCTGGAAAACCCGGTGCTGCGCACCTTCCTGAAACTCGACAAGTCGGTCACCGGCGCCGTGGTGCAAAGCCCCGGCCAGGATGACCCGGCCTATCCGCTCAAGGAGTGGGACGTCATCACCCGCATCGGCAACTCGGCCATCGACAACCAGTCGATGGTCAACCTGGGCACCAACCTGCGGGTGCGCTTCCAGTACCGCGTGCAGCAGCTGGCCAAGAACGGCAAGGTGCCGCTGACGATCATCCGCGATGGCAAGCCGATGGACGTGCAGGTGCCGGTATTGACCGGGCGCCAGCTCTTGATCCCGGACCTGAACGGCGGCTATCCGTCGTACTTTATCTATGGCCCGATCGTGTTTTCGCGCGCCACGTCGGACTTCCTCAATTTCATGACGGGCAATGCGAATGCGCTCAATGCCTACGGCTGGGTGGCCAGTCCCCTCGTCACGCGCCGCGGCGACCAGCCGACCAAAGAGCGCGAAGAGCTGGTCGTGGTCAGTTCGCCGTTTTTCCCGCACAAGCTGGTGACCGGCTACAGCAACCGATTCGGCTCGGTGATCTACTCGGTCAACAAGGTGCCGGTACGCAGCCTGGCGCACCTGGTGACGCTGCTGCGCGACGCCAAGGATGAACTGCTGGTGATCCACTTCGACCAGCGCGGCGGCGAGAACATGGTCGTGCGGCGCAAGGACATGCAGGAGGCGACCGACGGCGTGTTGTCCGATAACGGCATCCGCCTGCAGGGGACGAAAGACATGATGGCTATCTGGGACAAAAAGAAGTAATGCCGATCCGGGGCCTGAGCCACGTCACGCTGATCGTCAGTGACGTGGAGCGCGCTGCGCGGTTGTGGCGTGACGCGCTGGGCGCTACCGAAGTCTACGACAGCGGCAAGCAACCATATTCGCTGTCGGAAGAAAAATTCTTCGTGCTGGGCGACGTGTGGGTGGCGCTGATGAAAGGGGAACCCGTGGCGCGTTCGTACCGGCACGTGGCGTTTGCGGCCGACGCCGGCGACATGGTGGAGTATGAACGCAAGCTGCGCGCGCTGGATGTGGAGATCCGCCCTGCCCGGGCACGTGTGAAAGGCGAAGGGATTTCGCTGTACTTCTATGATTACGATGACAATTTGCTTGAGCTGCACAGCGGGACGCTGCAGGAGCGGCTGGCGCAGTACGGGAACCAGCAATTCACTTCGGGTGACGGGTGACTAAAAACTAAAGGCCCACGAAAATTATTTTTCTGAGTGACTGCAGTCGCCCCGAAGCGTGCGTTCGGCATGAACAACAAAATCCGAATTCTAACGGGGACTGAACGGCTTGCAACTCGCAAAAAATTGTGAAGTGCCGCAGCATCCGGTCAAGCAGACTCGCGTCTAAGTCAGCGGGCTAAGCTACAGATTTCGATCACAACGACTCTGGCGAGGCGATAGCTACCGCGCACCCAATAACCTTTGGCTCCAATTTTTAGTTTTTTTGCATGAAAATCTCGGCTTGCCGGGTCGAACACCCACATATTTGCCTTTCCATTCTTAGGCAATATGCCGGGTGTTGTGTCCATCATCACGCGACCATCCTCATCGAGGATTTCTGGCCAAATCATGTGGATACCCTCAACAGTAGGACTCTCCCCGTCGTACAGGAAGTCAACACGCATTCCTTGCCCCGGCTTCGACAATCTCAGCTCGTCACATGGATCCAGCGTATACGCAACAATGAAATCTGGGGCGCGACATAGCCGATTTCCGAAGGGCTCATGTTTGATCATATTGGAATGGCAACTCTGATTTATTTTCCATGCACTCACTTGTGCTCGGCTGAGTGGCCGGTTCTGGCCGACCTTGGCCTGACGCTACGCACTTCTAAGTTGGGTCGAGGTCCGTGGGAAACTTGCTCGCTTCCAGCCATTCCACTTCGTCCAACCCCTCGATTTTCTCGCGGCGATGCCATGCCCGGTTCAGATGCGAAAAAACATGCCCGAGATCGATACGTAGATTTACCTCATCAAAGTTGGCATCGCTGTTCATGTTAGCGATTATTGAAGTCAGGTGTTCCTGCGCATCTTCAAGCTCGTACATGAGTGCCGACTGTTGCGGCCCATGAATGCCATTTTGTGACCGCAGTTCGGACAGTTGTGAGCGAGCTCTGACTCCGCCAGATGCGCGCTGCCCGTTGCCGAGTTGCTTGTCGCCGGCCACTTGAAAGAGATTTGGCAGTCGAAGCATGCAAAGTTGTGGAGGAACTGCGTCATTAAATGCCTAACGTGTTATCGATCGTAAAACGAAGGGTTACCCGAGGTCATATCTCATAAAGTTCCCTCCTTGAGCGAATCCTCCGCAGCTCTCCGCCGCCAATGACCTGGCCGACTGCTGCCGATTGTACTCGACGTTGCAAGATAGCCTTGCACCTTGGCCGCCGCCGCAAAGCGGACCTATCCAATAGTGAATATGGCGGCAAATCGCCCGTCCGCCAACAGGAAAATAGGATTTTCTTCTCTGGCCGGCCAGTGCGACAACGACTGGAGATGAAGCAGAAAACCAGCCAAATCCTTTGGATTCGTCTCGAGTGGCTTCCATGGCAGTCGCTGCGCCCGTCGCGCCCCTGCATCCATCATGTCCTCTGCTGTCAGCTCGCGACCTGCACCAGTAGACGGTCACTGAGTTCATAGTACCCGTCAATCGACCAAAGGACTGGTTACTTGGTGACTGGCCAAGGACGCCACACCGGCCCAGATCGACATGCAGTACGAGGAACACTAGCGCCGAAAATGCCAGGAAAACAACACTTTTTCTGATGTGCTTACAAAGATTTATTAAAGAGCTACTATTTGTGACGATCCGGGATTGCCTAAATAACGGAGGGCGTCACCCATGGTGTTCAACTCGCTTACCTTCGTGGTCTTCCTGGCCATCGTGCTCGCGCTGCACGCGCTGCCGCTGGGCTGGACCACCCGCAAGATCAATCTGCTCATTGCCAGCTATCTGTTCTACGCGGCGTGGAATCCGCCCTTCGTGGTGCTGCTGTGGATCTCCACCATCGTCGACTGGTACGCGGCCCACAAGCTCGTGCATGCCGCGCGGCCCGCAGCGCGGCGCGCGTGGATGCTGCTGTCGGTGGTCGTCAACCTGGGCATGCTGTTCTACTTCAAGTACGGCCACTTTCTGATGGACAATTTCGTCGCCGTCATGGGAACGGTGGGCGTCACTTACCAGGCGCCGGCTTTCGACATCGTGCTCCCAGTCGGCATTTCCTTCTACACCTTCGCCACGCTCTCTTACACGCTCGACGTCTACCTGCGGCGTGCGGCGCCGGCCCAGAGCTTCCTCGACTACGCGCTGTTCGTCACCTTCTTTCCGCACCTGGTGGCCGGGCCCATCATGCGGCCGACCGAGCTGGTGCCGCAATTTGCCGAACCGCGCCGAGCGACCCGCGCCATGCTCGGTTTCGGGCTGGCCTTGATGACAATCGGCATGTTCGAAAAAGTCGTGCTGGCCGACAGCTTCCTCGGGCCGGCCGCCGAGCGTCTGTTCGAGGCCAAGGCGCCGCCCGGCATGCTCGACGCCTGGATGGGCACGCTCGCCTTTTCCGGCCAGATCTTTTGCGACTTCGCCGGCTACTCCACTACCGCCATCGGTGTGGCCATGTGCCTGGGCTTTGCAATGCCGGACAATTTCCGCTTCCCCTACGCGGCCGTGGGCTTCTCGGACTTTTGGCGGCGCTGGCATATCACGCTCTCATCATGGCTGCGTGACTATCTCTACATTCCGCTGGGCGGCAGCCGCCATGGCGAAGCGCGCACGTATCTGGCGCTGATGGCCACGATGCTGCTCGGTGGCCTTTGGCATGGCGCGAGCTGGACCTTTGTGGCCTGGGGCGGCCTGCACGGCCTCTACCTGGGCGCCGAACGCTTCCTGCGCGGGCGCTTCGGCAGTTGGCGACCAGGCCCGGCGGCCCTGTTCGCCCTGGCGCTGCTGACCTACGCGCTGGTGAACGTGACCTGGGTGTTTTTCCGCGCCCACACCTTCGGCGGCGCGTGGACCATCCTGAACGGCATGGCGGGCATGAACGACAAGGCCGGCCCGCTGCTACCGACGGCGCAGCTGGTGACCACGGGCGCGATTGTCGGTTCGATCTTTCTCGTGCACTGGGCCATGCGCGGCACGACGCTGGAAAATGTCCTGACGCGCGTGCCGGCGCCCATCATCGCACTGGGCTGGGGCCTGATGGCCTTTGCCATCATCATCGCGCAAGGAGCAGGCAATGCCTTCATCTACTTTCAGTTCTGACCGCCCCGGTCTCGTGATCCGCCAGACCGCTTCCGACCGGCCTGGCGTGGCCCAGCCGGTGGCGGAGCGCGACGTGCCGGCTCGGCCTTGGCTGCCGCTGTGCGCCTGCGCCTTCGCGTTCATGGCGGGCCTGGTGTGCCTATGGGAAGCGCAGTGGCGCAATTACGGGGCATTGACAGGCTACTATGCCAATGACGACAGCCAGTGGGCCGCCCAGCGGCGCCGCATCAATCAGGGCGAGGGCGGGGGCACAGTGCTGATCGGTTCCTCGCGCGTGCTGTTCGACGTGCAGCTCGACGTGTGGCAGCAGAGCACGGGCGTGCGCCCGATCCAGCTCGCGCTCGAAGGCACAAGCAGCGTGCTCGCGCTCGAAGACCTGGCCGCCGACCCCGATTTCACGGGCCGGCTTTTGGTGGGCGTGGCGCCGGACCTGTTTTTTTCCGGCTTTGGCTATCGCACCGCGGCCATCAGGAGCTACCACAAGGAGGGACCGTCGCGGCGCATCGGTCACTGGCTCAGCCAGCGCCTGGTCGAGCCGTATTTCGCTTTTTACGACCAGGACTTCGCGCTTGACAAAGTCGTTGCCCGTCTCGACTGGCCGCAGCGGCCCGGAATGAAAGGCCCGCGGCCCGTGCGCAAGCTGTCCGTGATGGAAGCGGACCGCAATACCCATTTGTGGCCCAAGGTCGTCGACGATCCGGCATACCGGGCAATGGCGCAGTCGATCTGGGCCTCGCGCGTGAATGGTCCACCCCCGCCAATAATCGACACGCCCGCCAAGGCGGCGGCGCTGGGCGAAAAGCAGATTGCGCGCGCCGTAGCGGCCGTCAAAACCTTGCGCGCGCACGGCGTGCGTATCGTTTTTGTGCGCCCACCATCGGGCGGCGATTACTACGCCTTCGAACAGCGTGCTTTTCCGCGCGACCGTACCTGGGACGAGCTCTTGCGCCGCACAGGCATGCCCGGAATTCATTTTGAGGATTATCCGCAGTTGCAGGAAACCGACATTCCCGAGTGGTCGCACCTGTCGCATGCGGCGGCCAAACGCTATACGGCGGCGTTGGCGCCGCTGGTGACAAAGGCTTGGGACGGGCAGTAGAGACCGGAGCCAATGGTGTCACGGGTGGGTGGGTGAGGTAGAAAATACTGTTGGCGTCGATTCATGCTGTTTCCAAAGCTACTTGTCCGCTCTCGGCTCCTCCACAAACGTCATCGGACTAATTCGATCAAGAAACTCACGTAGCGCTGCGGTGAGATGCCCTACTGTGAGCTGCTAAATAGCCAGCATGCATCCAAGAAGAAAAATAGACGGGATTCCTGTGCCCTATTTTGCACGTTGGCTTATCGCGCTAATTCCGGTGGAAAAGCGAGGGGAAGAATCACCCCCACCGTGGCCAAAAGCGCAAAAAAGCGCCGCAGGCCACGCTTCCCCACTGCGTTACGGCGCCTTCCTGACCGGCGTAAACGTCAGATCGGCAAAGTCAAAACTGAAGTCGATCTCCGACGACACCGGCGCCATCTTCATGCGCTCGATGCTGCCATCCGGGTTCAGCGAGAACGACACATACGCATCGGCATTAAAGTGCCGGTCCTTCCAGCGCACGATGAACGTATCGTGCTGGAAGTGCTCCAGCTCCCCGGTCAGGTCAGGCGTCTTTGTAAAGTTCATCACACGCTTGTTACCGACGTGTTTGATAGACACCTTGCCGTACCACTGGTCTTCATACTCGCCGTCATACGACGCCAGCGGCAGCGAGGGCGACGACTTCGCCGCGCGCGTGGTCGTGGCCTTGGCCTGCGCCGCCTTGTCCTTGGCGCGCGCCTCGTCTTCCACTTCGTCGATCAGCTTGATCCAGTCGCTGGGCGCTGCGCCAAGGTAGTGATCCAATATCCGGTACTGCAGCGACGTCATCGCGCCGCCGCTTTCGGCGTTGGTCAGGATCGCGATGCCCAGCTTTTCTTCCGGGACCATCAACACCCGCGAATAAAAGCCCAGCAGCGCGCCGCCATGCAGGGCCACCTTGCGGCCCTTGTAGTCGCGCAGCTGCACGCCCAGCCCATAGCTGAAGAAGTTCGGCCTGGTGGCGGCCAGCTTGGAGTTGCCCTCGCCAATCTTGATCGGCGTGTGCGGCGTGAAGATTTCGTTGCCCTGCTTGGCGCTGAACAGGCGCAGCTCCTTGCCCGCCGCATCCTTGCCGAGCGCGCCATTGTTGAGCATGACCGTCATCCAGCGCGCGATGTCCTCGGCGTTGGTGTTGATGCCCACCGCGCCAACGGCGTTGTCGGCCGGGACGGCCTTGACCACCGAAATCTTCCCGTTAATCTTGCTGTGCGAATGCGCGACGTTCGGGTTGCCCGCGTTCTCGGCCAGGCTGGTGGTGGTGCTGGTCATGCCGACCGGCGCGAGGATGCGCTCGCGCACCGCTTCGCCCCAGGTCTTGCCGGCCTTTTGCGCGATGATCTTGCCGGCGACGATGTACAGCAAATTGTCGTACGCGTAGGCGCTGCGAAAGCTGGTGGCCGGCTTAATGTAGCGCAGCTTGTGGATGATTTCGTCGGTCGTAAATTGCGTGGTCGGCCACCACAGCAGGTCGCCCGCGCCAAGACCGAGGCCGCTGCGGTGCACCAGCAAATCGCGCACCGTCATTTCATGCGTGACGTAGCCGTCGTACATCTGAAAATCCGGCAGGTGCTTGGTCACCGGATCGTCCCAGGCCAGCTTGCCTTCGTCAACCAGCATGGCCAGCGCGGCGGCCGTGAATAGCTTGGAATTGGACGCCACTTCAAACAGCGTCTTGCCGTCTACCGGCGCGCTCACGCCAAGCGTGCGCACGCCAAAGCCGCGCGCGGCGATGACCTTGCCGTCCTTGACGATGGCGATCGCCATGCCGGGCACGTCGAAGGTTTTCATGGAGCGGGCGACGTCAGCGTCGAGGTCGTACGCGGCGGCAGGTGCGGCTACTTGCCCCACTATTGGTGCCACTGTAGCAGCCGGCTCGGCTGCTACGGTAGCGACGCTAAAGGCGAGCAGGATCGCTGCTGCAATGCGGTTCATGGAATGCACGGTCTTATCCTTGTTTGGCCATTTGTTTATCGACGTTTTTCTGCGTGAGCGGGTGGTAGCGCTCGCGCGCTTTCTTGTACACGTCCTCGGCCCAGGCCTTGTCTTCCGGCTTGGCGCGCAGCGCGGTGTAGAGCGGAACGACGAATTTCTGGCGGCCCACGCTCATCAAAAAGGCATTGAGGGGCGAACGAATGTCGCGGTAACCGGCATGAATGGCAGCGCGGTAAAAGCGGAACGCCACTTCATTGTTGCCCGTCTTGCCAAGCCCAAAAGCCTGGTCCAGATCCTTCAACTGGGCGACGGTCGCCTTGTTGTCGATATCGTTCAGGAACTTCATCCACTCGATCGCCTTCCAATTTTTGGTATCGAGCTTGGCGGTCGGCAGTTCTCCCTTAAGCCATGCGGCGCGGGCCGTGTCGAGCGCGGCCAGGCGGCGCGAGTTTTCGCGCCGGGCGCTGGCCGGAATGCCCGGCGCGTACAGCCACTCTTCGAGTTCCGCCTCGCTCATCACCTTGGGATACTTGGTCAGCAGGTTCTTGCGCAGATAGTCGACAAACTGCTCGGTCGTCACGCTCTGGAACGCATGCTGGTCGAACCAGCCGCGCAAAAACGGATCGAACACCGCGCGCCCGGCGCGCTGCTCGAGCGTGCGCAGCAGCCAGGCGCCTTTCGGATAGACCAGGCCTTCGTCGGCATACGCGGTCGACGAGGTATCGGCATCACGCGTGATCAAGGCCTGCTTGGTGGCCGGCACGATGGCGGCCAATGACGCGAGCGCCTCTTCCTGTTCGACCTGCAGGTTCATGGCAGCCACATCCGGCCCGTACAGCGACTCCAGGATGCGCGTGGTGACGTAGGTGGTAAAGCCTTCGTTGAGCCAGAAATGCTTCCACGAGGCGTTGGTCACCAGGTTGCCGGACCAGCTGTGCGCCAGTTCGTGCGCGATCAGGTCAACCAGGCTGCGGTCGCCCGCGATCATGGTGGGCGTGAGAAAAGTCAGGCGCGGGTTTTCCATGCCGCCGATGGGGAACGACGGCGGCAGCACCAGCATGTCGTAGCGCCCCCAGCGATACGGGCCGTACAGCGACTCCGCGGCGGCGATCATTTTTTCGGTGTCGGCAAATTCGTAGGCCGCAGCCTTGATGCGCTTCGGTTCCGCATACACGCCGGTGCGCGGACCGAGCTTGCGCACATCAAGTTCACCAATGCCGATCGCCAGCAGGTAGGACGGAATTGCCTGCGGCATCTTGAAGCGCCAGCCACCCTTGCCGGTCGCCTTGGGATCGTTATCGGCGCTCATCACCACGCGCAAACCTTGCGGCGCATCGATCCGGGCGCTGTAGGTAAAGCGCACCGCCGGCGTATCTTGCACCGGCACCCACGAGCGGGCGTCGATTGATTCGGACTGGCTGAACATGAAAGGACGCTTGCCCGACATAGTCTGCACGGGATTAAGCCACTGCAGTGCGCTCGCGGTGGGCGCGGTGCGGTAATGGATGCGGACCTTGGCCGGCTGGCCTTTCAGGTCGATGTGCAGCGCCTGGCCTTTTTCGGCGTCGAGCTTGTCGAGCGTGTACGTCACGCTGCGCCATGCGCCGTTCGGGCCCTGCGCTTCGATCTTGCTGATCGCCAGCTCGCGCGTGTCCAGGTCGAGCGTGGTGGCCGCTTTGTCGATCCAGGCCAGCGACAGCTCGGCGTAGCCGGCCAGCGTGCGGGTGCCGAAATCGGCCTTCAGGTCCATGTGGAGATCGGTGGTCTTGACCTGGTCGTAGCGGGCGTAGCTGAGCGGGTCGAGCGCAAACGCCAGCGCGCTCCACTGGGTAATCACGACGCACGCTGCGGCGCGCAGGTAGCTTGATTTTTTCATCTTGTCTCCGTTTTTGTCTGCATCTAAGGGCGCTGGCAGAATATCACGCTGTGAACGCCAGCGATAGCACCGCCGGGCGCGTATGTACGTCCATACATACAACACTGCAGACGTAAAAAAACCCACCGCACGCGGTGGGTTTTCACGGAAAACCGCGCGCTTACTGGGTGCTCAAGGTCACGTCGTCCAGCACGAACGAGGTGGCCACGGTCGAGCCTTCAACGCCTTCGAAATACACGCGCACGGTCTGGCCCTTGTAGGCCGACAGGTCGAAACTCTTTTCGACAAAGGTCGCGCCCTTGTTCAGGTTTGAATACGTCGCCAGCGTGGCCAGGACCGCCCCGCTGCTGCTGCGCACCTGGACCTTGAGGGTGTCGAACGCACCCGTGGTGGTGGTCTCGGCGGAGACCACTTTCAGCCAGAACTTGAGCGTGGCGCTGGTGGCCGCCGCCGGAATGGCGACCTGCTGGTAGACGCTGTCGGTGTGCGCCGCGCCATAGCCATTGAGCCAGGCTTTCCAGCTGCCGCCGTGGGCCGCCTGGCCGGCGTCGGTGGTGATCACGCCAGTCGACGCGGTCCACGATGCCGCGCCCGATTCAAAGCCCGGGTTGACGATGCGCTGGACGGCCGCCACGTTCGATACCGTGAAGTTCACCGGCGCCGACAGCGTGCTGTTGTTGGCGGCGTCGTACGCCCTGGCGGTCAGCGCGTGGCTGGCGTTCGACAGGGTGAGCGAGTCGAGCGTCAACGCATACGGCGCGGTGCTGTCCGTACCCTTCAGGACGTTGTCGACATAGAACTCAACTGTGCTGACGCCCACATTGTCGCTGGCGCTGGCCGACAGCGTGATGGCGCCGCTGGAGCCGCTTTCGGCGGCCGTTACCGCTGGCGGCGTGCTGTCCACGGTCGAATTGTTGACACTGAACGCGACCGCTGTCGAGACGCCCACATTGCCGGCGGCATCGTAGGCGCGTGCCACCAAGCTGTGGCTGCCGTTCGCCAGCGTGGTCGAATTGATGCTGGCCGAATACGGCGCCACGTTGCTGCTCGCCTTTAGGACATTGTCCACATAAAACTCGACCATGGTCACGCCCACATTGTCGCTGGCGTTGGCGGAAACAACAATGGTGCCGCTGGTGCCGGACTCGGCAGCCGAGACGGTAGGCTGCACGCTGTCGCCCGCGCCACCCTGAGTGACCCAAACCGGCGCCGACCACAGGATCTTGCCGTCCGACTGGGTGACCTTGGCGTAGTAATAGTGTTCGCCATTGGCCGGGGTGATGGTGGTGCTTGCCGTGCTCGACACTTCGGTCGGCGTACCATTGCGGCCCGGCACGCCCTCGATGATGGAGACCGTCGACACGGTCTGGCCGGCGGTATTGGCATAGTTGGCCACTAGGTTCAGCGCGCCGCTGTTGGCAAAGCGCTCGCCCATGACGTGGCCGTTGGCGGTGAGCACCAGTTGCGAATTCTTGTCCATCGAGGCGAACACGCGGCGCGCCTTGACGGCGGCGACAAAGCTATCCTGGGTCAGCGGGGTGCCGGTGGGAATCAGGATACCAGTGCGGTTGGTGTACGACGCACCCCAGTTGGCGCAGTGATTGTCCTGGTTGGTCGAAAACGCAACGTGAAAGCCCGATTCGAGCGCCTTTTGGCAGGCAGCTTCAAAATTGCTGCGGCCGGTTTCCGTTTCGGTGGTATTGACCGAGAACGCCGACGTATTGAGCACTTCGCACAGCGCCATGGCCTGGTCGCCATCGGCGGAATAGCCGAGCGGCACGCCGCCCACGAGGAACTGGCCGCTGGTTGACGGATGGTTGAACTGGCCGACATAGCCGCGCTGGCGCATCATTGTATACAGGCCGGCGTAGTCGGTCTTTTCGGTCAGGATGTCGGCAATCAGCTGGCCGCTGCTGTTGTATTCCCAGCCCAGCAAATCGCTCGAATTGAAGATATTCAGGTGGCCGCCGTTGTTGATCACGCCCCATTCCATACCGTACACGGCCAGAAAGTTGGGGTTGGCGGCATTGAAGTCCGCCGCCGCCGTCAGGCCCGACTGGTAGAGCGCCTTGGCGGTGGCCGGGTTGGCGGAGGTATTGGTGCCGGACGAACCATCGAACATGTGGTTGTGCTCGGACGTCATCAACATGTCCAGACCGCGGCCCTTGGCGTAGGCAAACGCGTCGCTCGGGCCGAACGGGGCCGACAGCGGCGCTTGCGAACCGGAACAGGAGCCGACAGGGCCGCCGCCATCGCTGTGGTTGGTCTGACTGTGCAGGTTGGCAAGATACACGGTGTACGGCAACGAACCGGTGGCCGGAGCCATCGTCTGGACCGACAACTGGTCTTGCGTCTTGGCGGCGGTGCGCGCCGGCTTGCTGGTGTTCAAAGCCTGAAAGGCGGGCATGGCCGGGGCAGCGGTCTTGCCGACCGACAGTTCCCAGGTTTGCTCGATGACGTCGGCGCCACCGGCAGCCAGCGCGGCATCGATGCCTGCGGCCGACTTGTCGGCCTTGCCGGCAAGCGGCGCGTCGTTGGCTACGGCTTGCATGCGGACCTGATAGGTACCGTCCGGGTTGCTGATCGGGTCGGCACGGCCATTCCATTTGACATCGACCTTGACGGCATTCTTGAACAGGCGCTGCACGCCATTCCAGCGCTGCACCACGTGGCCGTTGGGGCCGACCAGCTCGACGCGCCAGCTGATGTCTTGCGCGGTGGTGACGTACGGATAGTCGAATTCCAGCGTGAAGGCGCGCGCTTCGTTCTGCGCGGCAGCTTTGTAAGGCACATGCAAGGTTGCTTCAAATTCACGGTGATCGAGTTCGGATGCGAATGCGGCGTTTCCGGCCGTCAGTGCAAGAAAAATGGCAAGGTGAGGCAAGAGCTTTTTGGTGTTCTGACGCATTGAATTTCCTCGAGGACGTTTATGAAACAACACTGTTATTGTCCCAACTATGCATGACGGGAATATGACCTACAAATTCGATTAAGCTTTCTTATTAATATGTAATTGATATAAGTTAAACAAAGCTGAACGTTACTTTCTGCCGGGGAATTTCCCTGCTGGGGAGCAGGATCTGAATATCCCATTTGCACGCAAATCTGCTCGCGGAAATTCATCAAATAAATTTGCGGGGGTGTGGCGGATATGATGAAAATGTCCATTACTGGACATTTTCATCAAGATTTGACGGTTTTAAACAGTTGGCCGGCGCACCTGCAGCGCGACCTGGTGGGTCCGTTCATCGTCCTGCATGACGATCACCATGCCTGCCTGGGCCACGCCATCGATCAGCATGGCGTCGGTATCGCCCGCCGTGACCGTGATCGCATACACCGAGCGGCGGTAGCGGTAGTCCAGCTTGAAGCCCGGCCAGTCGGCCGGCAGCTGCGGCGCCAGCGTCAGGCGCTCTGCGGCCAGGCTTACGCCCAGCAGCGACTCGATCATCAGGCGATACATCCAGCCCGAGGAACCGGTGTACCAGGTCCAGCCGCCGCGCCCGATGTGGGGCGACACTGCATACACGTCGGCCGCCACCACGTACGGTTCCACCTTGTACAGGGCGCAATCGCGCGGGTTCAAGCCGTGGTTGACCGGATTGATCATGCGCAGCAGTTCCCAGGCGCGCTCGGTGTCGCCCATCTTGGCAAACGCCATGGCCGTCCAGATGGCAGCATGCGTGTACTGGCCGCCGTTCTCGCGCACGCCGGGCACGTAGCCGCGGATGTAGCCGGGATTGAGCACGCCGTCGTCAAACGGCGGATCGAGCAGTTGCACCAGGCCGTAGTCGCGCTTGACCAGGCGCGCGTCGACCGCGGCCATGGCTTGCGCGGTGCGCACCTTGTCGGCCGCGCCCGAGATTACGCCCCAGCTTTGCGAGATCGAATCGATCTGACATTCATCGTTGGTGTGGGACCCAAGCGGCGTGCCGTCGTCAAAATACGCGCGCCGGTACCACTGGCCGTCCCACGCATGCGCTTCGACGTTGGCGGCCAGCTTGACCGCTTCTGCGCGGCAGGTGGCAGCAAACGCATGGTCGCCGTGCACCACGGCCACTTCGGAAAAACGCTGCAGCACTTCGTAGAGGAAGAAGGCCAGCCACACGCTTTCGCCCTTGCCTTCGTTGCCGACGCGGTCCATGCCGTCGTTCCAGTCGCAGGTGCCGATCAAGGGCAAGCCATGCTCGCCAAAGCGCAGGCCGCGCTTGATGGCGCGCACGCAGTGCTCGTACAGGTCGCCGGTCTGGCCTGAGCGGTGCGGCATGTCGTAATACGACTCTTCTTCCTGGTTCAGCATGCGCCCTTCAAGGAACGGGGCCGGCTCGGTGAGTACGCTGCGGTCCCCCGTGCCGATGACGTAGCGGTGGGTTGCCAGCGGCAGCCACAAAAAGTCGTCGGAGCAGTGGGTGCGCACGCCGCGGTCCTGCGGCGGGTGCCACCAGTGCTGCACGTCGCCTTCCACGAACTGGTGGCCGGCGCACAGGATCAGGTGCTCGCGCAGCAAGTGCGGTTCGGTGTGGATCATCGCCATCGCGTCTTGCAGCTGGTCGCGAAAGCCAAACGCGCCGCCGGACTGGTAGTAGCCGCTGCGCGCCCACAAGCGGCAGGCGATGGTCTGGTACATCAGCCAGCCATTGGCCAGCACGTCCATCGACGGGTCCGGCGTCTGGACGCGGACCGCGCCCAGCGTGTGGTCCCAATGTGCGCGCACCTTGGCAAAGGCCGCGTTGGCCGCGGCGCTGCCGCTGTACTGCGAGATGATGCCGGTGGCGTCCGCATTCCTGCGCCCGCCCACACCCAGCATGAACACCAGTTCGCGTTCTTCGCCTGGCTGCAGTTCGACCACTACCTGGATCGCCGCGCACGGATCGAGCGCGGCGCCAAGCTTGCCCGACAAGCGTGCGCGCCCCATCGCCGCCGGATTGGCCAGCGTGCGGTTGCGCCCGATGAATTCGGTGCGGTCAGCCGTCACAGTGCGCCCTTGCCCCTCGACGTGGAAAAAGCCCACGCGGCCCGAAAACTCGGTGTTGTAAGCGTTGCGCGCAAACAGCGCGCCACTGACCGGATCGAGTTCGGTCGTCACGTGCATCGACGACTTGGCGCGCAGGTCGCCCAGCACCCATTCCACGTAGCCCGTGGCCGACAGGCGGCGCGGCACGGTGCTGTCGTTGCGCAGCTTGATGACCGAATACTTGATCGATGCGTCCAGCGCGACAAAGGTGGTCAGCTCACTGTAAATGCCTTGCTGCGCATGCTCGAAGATGCTGTAGCCAAAGCCATGGCGCGACACGTACTCGCCGCTGGCCTGCACCGGCAGCGCAGTCGGCGACCAAAAGACGCCGGTCTGCTCGTCGCGGATGTAAAACGACTCGCCGCTGCGGTCCGACACCGGATCGTTGTCCCAGGGCGTGAGGCGGAATTCATGCGCGTTCTCGGCCCAGGTGTAGGCCTGCCCGCTTTCGGAAATCACGCTGCCGAAGTTGGGATTGGCCAGCACATTGACCCATGGTGCGGGCGTACGGTGCTGCGCGTCGGTGCGGATCACGTATTCGCGCCCGTCCGCCGTAAAGCCACCCGTGCCGTTGTGCAAAATGAGTTCGCGCTGCGGCTGCGGTATGCCGGCGCGTAGCTGGTAAGGCTCCTTGCGTTCTTCCGCCATCAGCAAGGCCAGCTTGGGCGTGACCGGCGTGGCGCGCTTGACCTGGTCGGCCAGCGTGCCGGCGCTGTCGGACAGGATCGCGCGCGCCACCGACTGCATCAGCACCCGGTCTTCGTTCGAAATCTGGTCGAGCATGCGGACAAAAATGCCGCCCGGGCGGTCGATCGCCTGGGCGTCGATGCCGGAGGCGATCAGGCCCATGATCTGCTCTTGCAGCAGCTGACGGTAGCCGGACTGGTCTTCGTACCAGATCACCAGATCGACCACCAGCCCTTTCAGGCGCCAGTAAGCGTGCGCCTGCACCATCTGGCGCGCCAGTTCAATATTGGCCGGGTCCTTGATCTGCATGAGCACGATCGGCAGGTCGCCCGAAATGGCGTAGGCCCACAGGCCCGACTGGCCGCGCTGGTTGCGGCTCAGGATCGAGGCGTCGGCCCGCAGCGCAGAATTCGGATAGATCACGGTGCTGGCCAGGCGGCTGTACAGCTGCGCATCCGATTCGCTGGCGTTCAGCTGGCGCAGCACGACCTGGCTGTGGGTCCAGGCCAGTTCGAACACGCGGTCGGCCAGGTGGCGGTCCTGGTATTTGTCGATCAGGTGCAGCGCCGCCTCGCGCGTTTCAGTCATGCCGGTGACAACGTCGAGCGTGACGGTTTCGTCGGGCTTGAGCGTCACCTTGTAGCGGATCGCGACGATCGGGTCGAGCACGGAGCCTTCCATGCCGCCCAGCGGATCGGCTTCCTGCATCGCCAGAGGAGCAACGGTGCTGTTGGCGCGGCCGATGAATTCGGCGCGACTGGTCTCAAACGAGACGTCGACCAGCGCGCCGTCATGCACCGTCATGAGGTTCAGCAGCCACGGCATCTGCTCGTCCTTGGCGCGCGGGCGGCGGGTGCACAGGATGGCGTTCTCGTTGCGCAGTATTTCGGTCTGCACGAACAACTTCTGGAACGCCGGATGGGCGGCGTCGGCTGCAGCGGGCGCCATCACCACTTCGGCGTAGCTGGTAAATTCAATGGTGCGCGTGACGGACGACTTGTTGGTGATGCGCGTGCGGCGCATCTCGATATCGTCTTCGGGCGAGACCACGATCTCGGTATGCAAGTCGATGCCGCGGTCGTGGCGGCGAAATTCCGCCCGTCCTTCCGAGAAAATGACTTCGTATTTTTTTGGCTCGACCATGGTGGGCTGGTAGGTCGTTGACCAGTACTGGCCACTGTCCACATCGCGCACGTAGCAGAAGGTGCCCCAGTTGTCGCAGGTGGCGTCTTCGCGCCAGCGCGTCACGGCCAGGTCTTTCCAGCGGCTGTAGCTGCCGCCGGCGCTAGTGATCATCACGTGGTAGCGCCCGTTCGAGAGCAGCTGCACTTCCGGCTGCACCGTGGTGGTCTGGGTGATGACCCGCATCGGCATGGCGGTCGGCGCCACGGCCGGTGCGCGGATCGCGGCCAGTTCTGCCGTGTTGGAATAAAACGCGCCGGCGCGCGGAACGCGCTCCTGCAGCACCAGCATGGTGGCCTGGAACAGCGGGTCGGACTCGAAGCGCTTTTGCATCGGTCGGTCGTGCAGCAGGTAGCTGATCGCGAGCAGGCCCATGCCCTGGTGGTGGGCCATGAACGAGCGCACGACGGCAAAATTCTGGCCGCGCGGCAGGCGCGTGCTGGTGTAGTCGATCGCCTCGAAGAAGCCGTACTTGCCCATGAAGCCCAGGTCGGCCATACGCTGCAAATTCTCGACCGCCGCTTCCGGCTTGACCATCAGGCTCATCATGGTGGCGTAAGGCGCGATGACGACATCGTCGCCGAGGCCGCGCTTCATGCCGGTGCCGGGCACGCCAAAGGCGCGGTACTGGTAGTTCATGCCGGTGTCCACCGCGTTGTAGCCGGACTCCGAAATCCCCCACGGGATGTCGCGCTGCTTGGCGTAATCGATCTGCGCGTTGACCACGGCGTGGTAGGTCTGGTCGAGCAGCGTGTTGTCGTAGGTCGGCATGACCAGCAGCGGCATTAGGTACTCGAACATCGAGCCGCTCCAGGACAGCAGCAATTGCTCGCCGCTGACGATGCACAGCTGGCGGCCCAGCGCAAACCAGTGCTCCTGCGGGAACTGGCCCTGGGCGATGCCGACAAAACTGCACAGGCGAATTTCCGACGCCAGCAGGTCGTAGCTGGCGCCGTCCAGGCGCCGGTCCGACACGTTGTAGCCGATCGCCAGCAAGTCGGTCGAATGGTTGTACAGGAAGCGGAAGTCCATATTGGCAAAAGCGCGCGCCTCCTCGGCCAGGCGGGCGATCTGCTCCATGCGGCGCTGCGCGCGCTCGCTGCCGCGCCCGACCAGCTCGGCCAGCACTTGCTGGCGTTCGCGTTCGCTCGGCGCCAGGTCGGTGCTGGGACTGCTGGTCAGCGCAAAGCCGGCCAGTTGGCGCAGCGTCGGAATGCGCGACAGACTCGAATCGAAGACGGCGTCCTGCGTCGCATCCATCCAGGGTGTCAGCTCCATCAGTTCGTCGAGCGTGCTGCTGCCTTGCACGGCAAGCTTGGCGGCCCACCATTGCAGGCTCGGGTCGAGCACGCCGGCCAGCGCGGCCAGCACGGCGTCGGCCGCGGCGCAAATGCGCTTCAAGGCGGCGATGATGCCAGGCAGGGCGTCGATCGCGCCCAGCTGCAGCGGCGCGAGCGCGAGCTGCAGCGCGCCCAGCGCCGCCTTGACGGGAGCGGGCGCGTCCTTGGCGTGCTCCTGCACCACGCGCAGCGTGATCTGCAAGCCTTCGATGGTTTGGCGGCTCACGACCGGCTGGTCGGCCAGACTGGTCAAGCCGGGCGCCAGCGTGAGCAAGTGGCCCGCCAGGTTGCCGCTGTCGACCGCCGACACATACTTGGGATGCAGCGGCGCCAGCGAGACGGTGTCGTACCAGTTATAGAAGTGCCCCAGGTGCCGCTCCATGCGCGCCATGGTGCGGAAGGTGTCGTCGCAGCGCTGCAGCACCTGGCCGGCGGTGATGAAGCCGAAGTCCCAGGCGGTCAGGTTGGCCAGCAGCGACATGCCGATATTGGTGGGCGAAGTGCGGTGGGCAACCACCCTGACCGGATGCTCCTGCATATTGTCGGGCGCGAGCCAGTTGTCTTCGGGGCCGGCAAAGGTCTCGAAAAAGCTCCAGGTCTTGCGCGCCAGCGTTTGCAGGAACACGGTCTGAGTCGCGGCCAATTCGGCGCTGGCGCGTTCGATCGGCAGGCTGATCCACCAGGCGATCACGGGCGAGACAAACCACAGCAGCAGTATTGGTGCGGCCACCGGCAGCGCTTCGGCGCGCAAGTAGCCGAGCACCAGCGCAACAGTGACGGCCAGCGCGGGAGCGAACCACATGCTGCGCCAGTTGGACGCCATATCGGTGGAAGATCGGTTCAGGCTGGAGGCGCGCCACTCGAGCAGCTTGCGGCGCGAAACCAGCATGCGGTACAGAGCGCGGGCGATGGCGTCCAGGCTGAAGAACGCTTCGTAGGGTAAAAAGGCGAGCGTGAGCGTCGAGTGACCCAACATCAGGCGCGTGCTTTTCATCGAGGTCGAGAAATGCTGGCGCCACAGGACGTCATGCGGTTTCTCGACCAAGTCCCAGATGGCGCTGATCATGTTCGGCAGGAAGATCACGGCAATCACGGCCACGGTCCAGAACCAGGGCTTGGGCATCAGGGCCCAGCACATCAGCAGCATGGCGGTCAGCACGGCCGGGATCACGCTGCGGCGCAAGTTGTCGAGCAGCTTCCAGCGCGACAGCGCGCTCAAGGGATTTTTCTCGCGCTTGCCGTGCGCGTTGGGCACCGTCGGCAGGAGCCAGGCGGCGATCTGCCAGTCGCCGCGGGTCCAGCGGTGGCGCCGGCTCACGTCGTCGCTGTAGCGGGCCGGATATTCTTCGTACAGCTGGGCGTCGCTGAGCAGGCCGGCGCGCAGGTAGCAGCCTTCGAGCAGGTCGTGGCTGAGAATCTGGTTGTCGGGCAGACGCTCGCCCAGCACGGCCTCGAAGGTGTCGATGTCGTAGATGCCCTTGCCGACGAACGAGCCTTCGTAGAACACGTCCTGGTAGACGTCGGAAACGGTACGGGTGTAGGGGTCGATGCCCGGCTCGCCGCCGCACAGCTGCTCGTAGCGCGACGCGTTTTCGCCCGGCAAAGCGCACGCCACGCGCGGCTGCAGAATGCCGTAGCCTTCGATGACGCGGCGCTCCTTGCTGTCGATCTGCGGGCGGTTCAGCGGGTGCACCATGGTCGCGATGAACTTGCGCGCGGCGTCGCGCGGCAGCTGGGTGTCGGTGTCGAGCGTGATCACGTAGCGCACATTGGACAGGCCGTGGGTGTCGCCCACCACCGCCGCAAAGCGGTCGCGCGCGCCGCCGCGCAAAAAGGCGTTCAGGTCGGCCAGCTTGCCGCGCTTGCGCTCGACGCCGATCCAGGCGCCTTCGCGCTCGTTCCAGCGGCGCGGACGGTGCAGCAGCAGGAACGGTTCGTGGCGCTGCACTTCGATGCGCGCTTCGCCTTCCTCGGAGACGGCTTCCTGCTTGAGGACCTGGCCGTATTTTTCGTTCAGTTCCAAGATAGCGTTGCTGGCGGCGGCGACCAGTTCGGCGTCGCCCGGCATGTGCTCCTTGTCGCCGTCGGCGAAATCGGTCAGCAGGCAAAAGCGCAGGTTCGGATCCCGGTTGGCCAGGTAGCGAACTTCAAGCGCCTCGGCCAGCGAGGCGATGTTGTCCAGGCTGTAGATCAGCGTGGGCACCACCACGATCGAGCGCGCGTCCGACGAAATGCCGTCCTTGAAGTCCATGCGCGGCAGCGGGTGCGGGCGCGTGAGCTGGGTGGCCATCAGGTTGACCAGCGCCAGCGCCAGCTGGCTCGAACCGATCACCGCAAACAGCCCCACCAGCACCAGCAGCAGACCGTCGACGTCGGACAGCTGCGCATGGCGCACGGCGCTGGCGGTAAACAACGCCGTAAAAACAATGATCGCGCCCAGGTAGCTTGAGACGGGCGAATTGCGCGCGTTGCGCTGCATCGCTTCGCCCGCGCCGTAGCGCGCCTGCAAGCGGTGCTCGAGTGTCGGCAAGCCCTTGCCGACCAGGTAGTAGCCCACGTGGCGGGTGCGTTCATCCAGGCCGCCGGCGGCCAGGTCGCGGTTTTCCAGCGCCAGCGCGAGCGCGTGTTCGGCCACCTGCACTTCAGTAAAGGTGCACTGCTTGGCCAGTTTTTCGATGACGTGGCGGTAGTTGTCGCGGGTGGCAAAATCCATCTTGCTGTAGGTGCCGTGCGGGTCCATGCGCAAGGTCTGCTCGACCACGCTCATGGTCTCGACGAACTCTTGCCAGTCCATGGTGCTCAAGAAGCGCAGACTGCCGATGCTGTTGCTGATCGAGACCTGGTCGGCGGCCTGCTGACCGATTTCGGCCGTGATTTGCTGCTCGATGGTCAGTCCCGCTTCGGCCAGGCGCATGGTCACCCATTGCAGCGCCAGCGTCAGCGACGGACCCTGGCCTTGCAGGCGGCGCGCCAGCTCGGCGACAAAGCCGCTGTTCATCGGCTGGCCGGAACGGGCCATGTCGGCAACCAGCAATATCAGATCGCTCGGGTTTTTTTCGGCCGTTTCCGTCATCTGGTCGGCCCAGGTGTTGGCGCGGTCGCGCTGGGTGCGGTTGTCGTACACGCGCGCGGCCACGCGGCGCAGGTTTTCGATCAGCGCCAGGCGCAGCATGATGGGGATGGCCCACAGTTCGCCCAGCTTGAGGGTGGCGCTGTCCTGGTAGGCGTCGACAAAGCGCGTCAGGCTTTCCGGGTCCACGCGCCCGTCGCCGTGCGAAATGATTTCAAGGGCCAGCTGGTACACGCGCGGCGTGCCGTCGGCATCTTCATTGGCCAGGCGCGGCAGCTCCTTGCTGTAATTTTTGGGCAGGTGGCGGCGCGCGGTACGGATCTGCTCTTCGATCAGGTAAAAGTTATCGAGCAGCCATTCGGAGGCGGGCGTGATCTGGCGACCGGTCTTGATCGCCGCCGTCAGTTCGTGGCAGGTTTCGGAAATGACGATCGCGTTTTCGGACAGGCGCGCGAGCAGCTTGTCAGGGCCGCTCTTGGTGCTCAATACATGACGGCTGGCCAGGTGTTTGCCGTGCGCTGCCATTTGGGCCGCACTGAACAATTCCGAGCGTAGGGGGAATTCGTCGGCTTGATCTTCGCCATCGAGCGCAGCGTTGCGCCAGGAATAGAGCGTGTCAGCCAGTATAATTTTTTCTTCGTTCAACAGGGACCTCGCGTGGGCGTGCGTAGCCAAGACGCTGAACAGACAGCGCGTTGCGACCGGGTCGGACGGCTGTTTCCATAATAAAACGAGTGGTCCACGCCTACTGTGCGCCAACGTACACAGCGGGACGCTAATGGCCTGAACCAGCGGAGATCGGCGCAATTAACGCCAGATTGACTGGAATTAGATGCAATGCGGAAATAAAACGGGTGCGCCAGCCACCATTTTTATCGCAGCAATGTTAAAGATTTGAAATTGATATAATGAAATATTCGATATCAGATGCATAAATTTCATTTCCGTGAGAGACTTCAGTTGCGCGCAGAAACTGCACTCCGGGTTTGATCTAGCGCAATATCTGACGGAAACGCGGGTCTAAGCTGGAACTTCCGACGGACCTTTCTTCGAGGAAAATCATGTCACACCACAGATTACCAAGATACAAACAAGTTCAACGGAGCCGGACCGCCATCATGGTCCTGACCATCGCCATCGTGCTGGCCATCGGCGCCGGTCTTGAAGCGAGCGCCGTGCGCCATCAGTCGACGGGCATCGCCACCCACAGTCGCTAACGCTGGCGGCAAAAAAACGGCCTGCCTTCAAGGGCAAACCGCCAAAGGGATGATCGCTGTCGCGAATCTGGTCGCATTCAGGCAGCGACGGCCAGCTCCTCAGGTGCACCCTCAAACTCCAGTACGCCCGCAACATGCCAGGCGTTCTCGTATCCCAGCCGATGCAGACACGCGGCCGCCCGAGCACTGCGAGCGCCGCTGCGGCAGAAAAACACCAGCGGCCGTGGCACTGCTCCTAACCATCCGGGCAAATGATCGGCCAGGCGCGACAGCGGGACGCTGTGGGTCAACCGTCCCTGCAACGAGCCGCAGCGCGAGGCCAGATGTTCGTACGGCTCGCGCACGTCGACCAGCACCGCGTCGGCATGCGCGAGCATGAATGCCGGCAGCGCTGCCGCGTCGAGCGTGCGCTGTACGGCACCCGGTGGCGCGGCGCGCGCCCTGAGCGTGGTGCACGGCAGCTCGTCGCCATCGTTTGACATGCACAAGATCGTGCCCGGCCCCACCAGCGACGCCAACTGTGGCGGGACCGCCGGCCCGATAAACGCAAAGTCGACATCGGCCGGGGCCAACACGCCGTCCCTGGCGCGCTGGCCGAGCAGGTAGATGGCGCCATCTTGCCGCGCAACGCGCACCAGCATGCGCGCGCCCAGACCAAGGGTCTGACTGATGCCCGGCCAGCCCGGCGCGTCGTGGCCGGCGGCGCCATCGCCGCTGCCTTCCAGCAGTGCGAGCAACGCGGCGCGGCCCGGGGCGCCTGATGCGTGCGCCACATGCCCGCAGGTGTCGAGTACGGCGCGCACCTGGTATTGGTGGCCGCCGATGAAGTCGGCGATGCGCGAGGCCAGCGGCTCCAGCGCATCAATGACGATGCAGCTGCGGCTTGCCGCGTCAAGCACCAGCCAGGTGCAGGCGCCGTCCACGCCCAGTTGCATGATGCCGTCGGGAGGCTCGACCGGCATGGCCGACGCGCCCGGAGCGCTGGCCCTGAGCGCTGCGCCGCAACGGGCGATGCGCGCGCAGGCGGCGTCAATAAACCCCTGGTCGGCCATGAGACCGAACGACAGGCGCACCGCCGCTGCGCACTGCCAGTGCGGCAAGTGCATCGCCTCGAGCACGTAGCTTGGCGCGGCCTTCGCCGAGGAACAGGCCGAACCGCCGCTGGCGCGCAGGCCGGCCGCGTCGAACAGGTCCAGCAGCTCCTTGCTCGCCAAGCCGGGAACCGAAAAGTTGAGCGTGGTCGGCAAAGCACCGGCAAACGGCGCGTTGAACACCACACCAGGCAGCGCCGCGCGCAAGGCGCCAGCGAGGCGCTCGCGGAACTGCGACAGCTGCGAATGCGAGCGAAAGGTGGCGCCGTCGCCAAGTGCCTCGAGCACTGCGCCCAGAGCGGCTATGCCGGCCATGTTTTCGGTCCCGGCGCGCAGGCCGCCCTCCTGGCCGCCGCCGCACATCAAGGCCGTATAGGGCGCGCCGGCGCGCACGTACAGCATGCCGATGCCCTTGGGCGCATGCAGCTTGTGACCCGAAAAGGGCGCGTAGTCGATCCGCGTGGCCGCCAGCGACAGCGCCATTTTTCCCAGCGCCTGCACGCTGTCGACCAGCCACAAGGCGGGACCGGCAGCGGCGCCCAGCACCGCGCCGATGCCGTCGAGGTCGGACACGACACCGGTCTCGTTGTTGGCGGCCATGGTGCAGACCATCGCCGCGCGCGGCGCCAGCTGGCCAAGGAGCGCGAGATCATGGCGCCCGTCCTGGTCCACGGGGAGCGCGACTAGTTCGAGCCCGGTGCCCAGCAAGCGGTTCCAGTGGGCCAGGCTCTCGGGTACGGCCTTGTGTTCGGTGGCGCCGTAGACCAGCAGCTCGCCCGCATACTCGCCGCGCAGGCGCCGTTCGCGCACCGCGCACAGCGCCGAGAGCACCGCGCTCTGGATGCCTTCGGTCGCGCCGCTGGTAAAACACAGGCGGCCCGCGCCCACGCCAAGCAGCGCGCAGGCGCGCGCGCGGACCGCGTCGAGCAGCTCTTTTGCGCGCAGCCCGGTGGCGTGGGTGCTGCTGGGGTTTCCAAAGCCTTCGCGCATGGCCATGGCGGCGGCGGCGATGGCCGCAGGCAGCACTGGCGAAGTGGCGTTGGCGTCAAGGTAGATTTCGGTATTCATGGCGGCGAGGTGAGCAGTGGTAACGAATATGATATCGCCTTGTCGGGGACAAGATATGCCAAATGTTCCACATCAGGACTATACTTGAGCATGCTTATGCCATCTTTTGCGGAATTAAAGAATGAATCAACTTGACAAGTTTGATTGTGCAATCCTGGCCGCATTGCAAATCGACGGCACGCTCTCCGTTGCGGCCCTGAGCGAACGCGTCGGGTTGTCGAGTACGCCGTGCTGGAAGCGCCTCAAGCGGCTGGAAGAAGACGGCTACATTGACACCCGCGTGGCCATCGTCAACCGCCAGAAAGTAGGCTTGCCGGTCACCGTTTTCGTCAGCGTCACGACGCCGGAACACGATGAAAAATGGCTCAACCGTTTTGCCGCAGCCGTCATCGCGCTGCCCGAGGTGCAGGAATTCCACCGCATGAGCGGCAGCGTGGACTACCTGCTCAAGGTGGTCACCACCGACATCGGCGGCTACGACCGTTTTTACAAAAAGCTGATCAAGACGGCGCACCTGTCGGGCGTGTCGTCAGCTTTCTCGATGGAACAGATCAAGTTCACTACCGCGCTGCCGCTGGAACTGATTTCGCACGGCCTGACGACTTGAAATCGTGCGATGATTGCCGCTTCTTTTATCGGAGAACATTTGTATGCTGTCGAATAAGAACGTATTGACGCTGGCGACAGCCGCCCTGCTCGCCGCAGTCGTGGCCGACGCGCTCGCCGCGCAGGAGCAAGTGGTCAAGATTGGCGTGAGCGGGCCGCTGTCGGGCACCAACGCCTTTGCCGGCAAGGACAACGAGAACGGCGTGCGCCTGGCCGTTGACGAACTCAATGCCAAAAAAATGACCATCGGCGGTAAAGGCATCAAGTTCGAAGTGGTCTCCGAAGACGACCAGGGAGACCCGAAAGCCGGCGTGAGCGTGGCGCAAAAATTTGCCGACGCCGGCGTGCGCTTCGTTGTGGGGCCGTACAACTCGGGCGTGGCGATTCCCGCCTCGCGCATCTACAACGATGCCGGCATCATCATGTCGACCGTGGGCACCAATCCCAAGGTCACCCAGAGCGGCTACAAGAATGTATTTCGGATTGTCGCCAGCGACAACCAGCTCGGCTCCTCGATGGCCGACTATGCCGCCAAACAGTTAAAGGTAAAAACCATCGGCGTGGTGGATGATCGCACGGCTTTTGGCCAGGGCGTGGCCGACGAATTCGTCAAGCAGGCGAAGAAATCGGGACTCACCGTGGCGGGGCGCGAATTCACGACCGACAAGGCGACCGATTTTGCCGCCATCCTGACCGCGCTCAAGGCCAAAAAAGTGGACGCGATTTTCTTCGGCGGCTATGCGCCGCAGGCCGGCCCGATGGCGCGCCAGATGCGCGCGCTCGGCCTGCAAAACGTCAAGCTGCTGGGCGGCGACACGCTGTGCAGCCCGGAGATGGCCAAGCTCGGGGGCGACGCCGTGGGCGAGAACGTGCTGTGCGCGCAGGGCGGCGCAATCCTCGACAAGCAAGCTGCGGGACCGGCTTTCCAGAAGCGCTACAAGGCGCGTTTCAAACAGGCGCCGGACGTGTACGCGGCCTCGTTCTATGACCAGGCGATGTTCATCGCCCAGGCCATGAAGTCGGCCAACTCGCTCGACCCGTCGGTGGTGGGCGCGGCCATGCACGCGAGCAGCTACCAGGGCGTGGTGGGGATGTATGCGTATGACGCGGCCGGGAACATGCTCAAGTCGGCCGTGACGGTGTACACCTTCAAGAATGGCGCGCCGGTGGCGCTGGCAACGTACTGATAGCTGCCGCCACTGCGTACACGGCGAAGTTTCAGCATGCATGGAACCACTTGCCATCCGAGGAGCCTGCACTTGCACCACATCGTCCTCGCGAACGCGGGGACCCATAGAACTAACGCGTCGTGTTCCTCTTGAATTGATCTGCTTACTATAACTAATTGATTTAAAAGGAATGATTGGCATCCGCTCTATAGGTCCCCGCGTGCGCGAGGACGATGTGGCTCGGCGGCGCCGTCGCCTCCTTTGCGACGGTCACGAACCTGAAGCTCATCAAATTTTAATTGCGCATGCTAGTTGCGCCCACACTCATTGACGGAATCAAAAATGAAAAAAAGCCTCACCCTGACCGCACTGTGCGCCGCCCTGGCCTTCACTTTCGTCCCGGCTGCCGCCATGGCGCAGCCGCCCACCGCCGGCAAGGTCTCCGGCGTTGTCTCCGCCAAGGCGCGCAAGCAGCTCGACCTGATCGCCGACCAGTACTACGACGCCAAGGCGCGCAGCGAGCCGGTGTCTGCCACGGAGAACGGCGACACTCGCTTCGACGACCAGGTCGGCCTGGCGATCGCGCCCAAGATGCGCGCGCGCCAGTTTGCGCTGTACCGCGGTTACCTCAAGCGCCTGCAGGCGATTGACCGCATGGAGCTGGACCTGGGCGCCCAGACCAACTACGACATCCTCGACTTTGAACTCAAGTCCGCCCTATCCTTCGAGCACATTCCCGAACACCTGCTGCCGCTCAACCAGATGGACAGCGTGCCGCTGACGCTGGCGAACTACGCCAGCGGTGAAGCGGCGCAGCGCCTCACCACGGTGAAGGAATACAGGGCTTACCTGAACCGGCTGAACCAGCTGCCGGCATGGACCGACCAGGCCATCGTCAACATGCGCGAGGGGATCAAGACCGGGATCGTGCTGCAAAAAGCGCCGGCGCTGTCGATGCTGCCGCAGTTCCAGAAACTGGTCAGCCCCACGCCGGAAGCGAGCATCTTCTACACAGCCATCAAGAAGATGCCCGCCGCTTTTTCCGCCAGGGACAAGGCTGAACTGACCCGCGCCTACCGCGCCACGATTGCCAACAAGCTCACGCCGGCATTGAAGCGTTTGTCGAGCTTCCTGGAAAAAGAATACCTGCCGGCGACGCGCACCAGCACCGGCTGGAGCGAGCTGCCCGGCGGACGTGAATGGTACCAGCTGGCGGTGGCGGCCCAGACCACCACCAGCCTCACGCCCGACCAGATCCACGAGATCGGCCTGAAGGAAGTGGCGCGCATTCAGGACCAGTATGCGATCGTCGGCCCGAAGATGGGCTACACGGGGCCGGCAGCCGAACTGCCGGGCTGGGTGGCCAAGCAGGATAAGTACCGCCCGTTCAAGTCGGAAAAGGAGATCATCGACGTCTACCGCAAGCTTGACGCGACCTTGCGCACCAAGCTGCCGGCCATGTTCACCTTGATGCCAAAAGCGCCGCTGGACCTGCGCCTGGAGCCTGAACTCACGCGCGAGACGGCGTCGGACCACTACACGGCGCCTGCCGCCGACGGCTCGCGTCCCGGCGTGTTCTGGTCGGTGGTGAACGATCCCACCAAGTACGGCAGCACCGGCATGGTCACGCTGTTCCTGCACGAAGGCCAGCCGGGGCATCACTTTCACATCGCGCTGCTGCAGGAAATGAACCTGCCGAACTTTCGCAAGTTCGGCGGGAACAATGCCTTTACCGAAGGCTGGGCGCTGTATGCGGAAACGCTGGGCAAGGAGATGGGCCTGTTCGACAAGCCGGAGGATTATTTCGGCCACCTGAACGACGAGATGCTGCGCGCCGCGCGCCTGGTGGTCGATACCGGCATTCACAGCAAGGGCTGGTCGCGCGAAAAGGCGATCCAGTACATGCGCGACACCTTGGGCGACTCGGAGGAAGTCACGCGCAGTGCCGTGGAGCGCTACATGGTGTGGCCGGGGCAGGCGCTGGGCTACAAGATCGGCGCGATGAAAATTGCGCAATTGCGCAAGCGGGCCGAGACCGCGCTGGGGGCCAAATTCAGCCTGCCGAAGTTCCATGAGGTGGTGCTGCAGGATGGGACGATGCCGCTGGCGCTGCTGGAGGCCAAGGTGGATCGGTGGATTGAAAAGACGCGCTAACGGCTCGCTTGGCGCAATGCGCGGTCGCTGTTCTCGCGGGGGCGTCTAGCCCCTGCGGTTATTGTTGACCGTAGATCCAGCACCTGGTCATCGTACGCCGCATCAATCGACATGGCTGGCGCCGCTGGAGGCGAGGTGGATGTTGGATTGAGAAGACGCGCTAACTGGCAACCTGGCGGAATGCGCGCTTCGCGCTTTTCCGCCCTACGGTTATCGCGGACCGTAGAACCAGCATAGTCGCAGTCTTGTAGGGCGGAAAAGCGCGAAGCGGGCATTGCGCCAACGCCCGCGTTACAGCACAGACAACACCGGATAGCGCCGCCACTCCGGTTCTACATACCGTTCGCAGTTGGCCAATATAAAATCAAGCACGGCCGCCTGGCTGGCAAGCAGTTCAGGATGCGCCGCCTTCCACGCATCGAACTTCACGCGCAATGCCGGCTCTTCGCGCAGCAGTTCGACCGCGTGATCTTCAAACACATAGTCCGAATACGCTTCCTTTTTCTCGAGCACGCTGTTGAAAAACCCCCAGCGGAAAAAACTGTCATGCCCTTGCGGCTCCAGCGTCTCGATCGCATAGCGCGCCCGGTCCTGGTCAAGATCGATCCACCAGTCGCCGGCGCGCAGCAGCAGCGGCGCCGTGCGTTTTTCGAGCTGCACGTCGTCATGGAACATATGGCCCTCGTACGCGTCAGGCCGCGAAGCGACTGACGTGACGTGGTAATACTGCACTTCGCGCACTTCGTCTGCCTCGATCCGCCGCATCGCCACCCCATTCCACAGCAGCCGCTCGACCGCTTCGCGCCAGGCCTGCGGCACCACGTAGGCGCGCGGCGTGGCGACGACGATGTCGGCCACGAAGTTGTCGTAGTAGGCGATATCGCGCTCCCACGGCGCGTCGCGGTCGTACGACAGGCGCTGGTACTGCCCCAGCTCACTGGCGCTGTACCGGGCTGCATAGCCGCTGAAGCGAAAACTCGATGGCCGGCTCTCGTCCATCGCCCAGTGCAGCGGCCACTCGCGCCGCGCGCGAGCCTCCTGGCGCGCGGCGCGCCGCAGCTGCATGATTGCGCCGGCGTTGGCCACCGTGAAGTCGAGCGCCGTTTCCACCAGCGCGCGCATGGACGCATACCGGTCGGCGAACGGTTTCAACATATGCGTCTCGGGCATGAAGCCGATCGTATGGTGCAGCGCTGCGAAGCCGGTCGAAAAGCGCGCGGTCTCCAAAAATTCAGCGATGCCGTGCTCCGGGCTGTCCTTGACCGGATTGACGTACGGGCAGGTCGGCCAGCCGCGGCGCGCCATCTCGGCGAACATGTGCGGCAGCATGGTCTGTTTCAGGAACGCGCCCAGTGCGCCGCCCAGCTTGTCGGTCTGGGTGTGAATCAGCGTCATGGTGTACGGGTAGTCGGCGCCGTTGGAGGTGTGGGTGTCGACCATCACGTCCGGGTCCCATGCGGCAAACAGCTTGTTGAACACTTGCGCGTTCAAGGTGTCGCACTTGACGAAGTCGCGGTTCAGGTCCAGGTGGCGCGCATTGCCGCGAAAGCCGAACTGCTCCGGCCCGTCCTGGTTCACGCGCGAGGTGTTGGCGCGGTTGACGCTGCCGTCCACGTTGTACAGCGGGACGAACAGGAACACCGTCTTGCCCAGCGCGGCCAGGCGCGCCGGATCGACGCAAAAGTCGCGCACCAGCGCCATGCAGGCGTCGATGCCTTCCGGTTCGCCCGGATGGATGCCGTTATTGTTAAAAAAGACGGGCCGCCCCTCCGCCCTGATCTGCTCGCGGTCGAACACGCCATCGGCGCTCACCACGCCGGCGTGGATCGGCAAGCCGGCGTCGGACATGCCGATCACGGAAAAACCGAGCACGCGCGGGAAGCGCTGGGCCAGGTCCTGGTACCACGCGATGCACTCGGCCCAGGTGGTGCTCTGGTTCTTGTTGCCCTGTTCGTAGGGCGTCTGCAGGTCAATCGTCATGGCGTCGATTCGGTTAAATGTCTTGGTGGGTAGGCAGCGCAATCGAGATCACGGTGCCGCGCTCCGGCTCCGAACTAAATTCGATCTTGCCGTTCAAGGCGTACACGCGCTCGCGCATGCCGATGATGCCGATGCCCGACGACGTGCTGCGGGTTGAAAAGCCGCTGCCGTCGTCGTCGATCTCGATGTGCAGCATGCCTTCGGCGTTGGAGAGCATCAGCGACACTTGCGCATGCGTGGCGCCGGCGTGCTTAAGCACATTGGACAGCGCTTCCTGGATGATGCGGTAGGCGGAAATGGCCAGCTCGTTGCCAAGCTGCGTAAAGTCGCCCTCGGAATGGAACTCGAAACGGCACTCGGGATGGCTGGCGTCGTAGTGGCGGATCATTTCTTCAACCGCGCCGTGCAGGCCAAGCATGTCCAGCACTTCCGGACGCAGGCGGCGTACCAGGCGCCGGCCGCTCGCATACAGGTCGAGCGTCAGCTTGGTGATGGCCTGCGACTTGCGCTTGATTTCTTCGATGTGGACATTGGTGTCGAGCTTGTCGGCCAGGTGCAGGATGCTTTGCGACTCCAGGCGCGCGGCGATCAGCGAAGCGTTGAGCTCGTCGTGAATTTCGATGGCGATGCTCTTGCGCTCGTCCTCGACGATCGAGTTCACCTTTTGAATCAGCTTGCGCTTGTCGGCGTCGGCGCGCAGCGCTTCATTGCGCGATTCGACCAGGTCCTTGGTGCGCTCGGCAACTTTGTTTTCGAGTTCTTCGCGCGACAGGCCCAGCGCCACCGACATCTCGGTGATTGACTCCTGCAGCTCGCCCACTTCGCCGCCGGTGGTCACGGCTAGCGCCACGCGGTAGTTACCGCCGCGGATCTCGCGTAGCGCGCCGATCGAGGAGTTGAGCGGGATGGTCAGGCTGCGCGCCAAAAAGTACGCCAGCGCGCCGGAGACGGCCAGCGCCAGCGCCGCCATCGCCAATTCGATCTGGAAGCGGCGCGCCTGCTTGTCGAGCATGTTCGACGGCGACATCGTCACCCGCACGTAACCCACCAGTTCGGTGGGAAAGGTGGGCGGCTTGGTGTCGCTCGAACCCGACACATGGGGCACGCCGTTGTCCGAGAACAGGTTGATCCACGTGACCTGCTTCATGATCGGCGCTTCGTAGTAGCGGTTCTCGGCGTCGACGGCGGCCTGTGAGGCGACCGTGATGGCGATCTTCTGGCCGGCGTCGACAACGTCGATGCGATAAATGCTTTTGTCGGACTGGACCAGGCCGTTGATGGTCAGGCGCAGGTCGGCCAGGTTGCCCGAGATGACGTTGTATTCGCTCGTTTCGGCCAGCGCCTTGGCCAGGATGCGCCCGCGTTCGGCCAGCTCCTCGGCCACCTGGGCGCGGTGCGAGTACCACGAGTAGCCCATGAAGGACGTGAACAGGAAAGCCACCGGCAGCATGGTGATGAAGGCCATGCGGGTGCCGATGCTCCAGCTTTGCCAGAAGCGCAGTTTTTTCATTGTCGTTTGACTTGAGGTTCGCGCCCGAATTTGCGTGCTTCGTCGGTCACATTCACTTGCAGCGAGCGCGCCACGCCCTGGTTGATGGCGGTGCGAAAGTAGCGCGGAAACTGGGGCGGCCCCAGTTCGCCCGTGGTGACAAAGTCGCTGGCCAGGTCCGCCACATGGGCGTTGATATGCTCGATGTTCGAGTACGTGGTGGCCAGCGCGCCCGCGCGCACCATGTCGGCCGAAAAGCCGATCACGGCCTGGTTGTGGCGATAGGTCGAGAGCAGGATGTTGCGAAAATTCTCGGCCGAATACACGGTGCGGTCGGGCATGGCCAGCAGCACCTGGGCCTGGCCCACGCGGTTGAGCGCAAAGTTGATGTCGTCGCCGTCCGAATAGTCTTCCACTTCCACCGCGGCGGCGCCGCCGAGCACGGGTTTGAGAAACCCGGTTTCATGGCTGACGATGGCGGCCACCCGCACCGGGCGCCGGTACAGCAGCGCAATGAGGCGCAACTGGTCGGCCGGCGCCGGCTCGGCGTAGATGGCGGTCATCGACATCAGACGCGGGGTGGGCAGGTCGGACGTCACCGAGCGCCACACCTGGCTGGAAGTAAAGGCGGCAATCACGACGCAATCGCACTTGCGGGTAATCACGTTGCGCAGCGCGACCGGGCCGATGGTGATGTAGACCATGCGCCGCTTTTGCGCGAGCTCGGTGCGAAAGCCGCCAAAGACCGGCACCAGGCGCTTGTACAGGTCGTCGGTGATGCGGCGCGTGACGGACGAATCGTCGCCGGTGACGATCTGGAAGCGAAAGCCCTGCACGTCGCCGGCGCCGGCCGCACCGCTCCAGAGCAGGCTGGCCCCGGCCAGGGCAAGCGCCAGCAGGCCCCGCGCGCGACTGGCTCCTGCCACTAGGGCTCGATCAGGCCGTGCTTGACGGCCAGCTTGGTGATGTATGCCTGGCGGTGCACGCCGAGCTTTTCCTTGACCGACTGGCTGATGTTGCTGATGGTCTTGGTCGACAGGTTGAGCTTTTCGGCGATCTCGGCGTTGGTCAAGCCTTCGGCCATCAGTTTGAAGATTTCCAGGCCGCGCTGGTCGAGCTGCGACTGGGGCGAAGCGTCGCCGCGCACCGACAGGTTGGCGAGGCGCTCGGCAATTTGGGGCAGAAAATACAGCTTGCCTTCGGCCGCATGGCGCACCGCCGTGGCCAGGTCGGCCGGATCGCAATCCTTGGTGACAAAGGCGCGCGCGCCCAGGCGGTAGGTTTCCTTGATCAGGCTATCCTGGTCGAACTGGCTGAGAAAGATGATCTTTGCGGCAGGGAACTTTTTAAGGATGGCTTCGGCGGCGTCCAGGCCCGTCAGTTCAGTGCCGAAGCGAATGTCGAGCACCAGCACGTCTGGCTGCAGCTCGGCGTACATGGCTGCGGCCTCTTCCGGCGTTTTGGCCTGCCCTACCACGTCCATCCCCACGCCGGCGAGCGACATGGCAAAGCCCGTCATGACAATGGGGTGGTCATCTGCCAGCATGACGCGGATCGATTTTTGCTCAGTGTGCACTTTTGATACTCCTGTGATTACGGCTGCGCTCGCCTTCCTCTGATTACTATTGAATGGCATCAATGTGTGGGAGCGGACGGAATAGGCGAAACGCCAACGCGATTATTTCACACATTGGGGCCTGAAGCGAGCGCCCCGCCCCGCAACGACCGCTGGTACCGGTACCAGGCAGCAAGGCTTGCACAACTGGCGATGCCGATGCTGTTGGCGGCAATACCAACAATAAGCACTAAAATTGCTAGTAACTAGCAATATAAAATTCATTGAACCGATGCAAATCAGCTGGCACAGGCGCGTAGCGAACCTCCGCGCAGGCAGTCTGAACATGGTTCGATCAGCCCTGCCGGGCGCCGGCAGGGTAGCGGAGCACAGGACGGCAAAAAACAACAAGAAATAAAAATGCCATTAAATGGCTTTTGTTTTGCTATGTAATAGCATATATTTTATCCAGAGCGTAGAAAAAACCTCACCACCAACCAGGAGATTGCCATGCATGCCACGTCCAGCTACGAAATTGGCGGAAATAAAGTTGCCAAGATTGCCATCGTCACCTTGCTCCACGCAGGCGCCGCCCTCGCCTTGCTCAGCATGCGCATTGCAACGCCGCCGCACGACGGGGAAGGTGCCATTATCATCCTGGACCCGGCTCCCAAGGTCATCCCGCCCGTGCTCGAGCCTGTCGAAGCGCCCGCACCGCACGCGGTGCCCCAAATCTACGTTCCGACCACCGTCATCGATACCTTCCCAACCGAAGCGCCCATACTGACAACGACGCCCATCAAGCCGACTGCCTCGGTGGTGTTCAACGAGGGCGAGCATGAAACGTTCGAGCGCGTGCCAGCGATCCCCGCCAAGCCGGTCGAAAAGCAAGTCTTCCGCGCGGCCCAGAGCGGCAATTGCGCGGTGCCCAACTACCCGGCCGCCTCGGCCCGCAACGGCGACTCCGGCACCGTCGGCCTGGCTTTGCTGATTGCCGCCGACGGCCATGTGGCCGACGCCAAGGTGACCAGTACCAGCGGTTTTCGCGAACTCGACCGCGCGGCAGTGGCTGCCTTGAGCCTGTGCACGTTCAAGCCGGCCACGAGCAACGGCGTGCCCGAATCGGCATGGGGCAAGATCGCGTACGTGTGGACGCTGGACCAATAAGGGGCGCGTGCCCGGCAATGTCGTACTTGCCGGGCCGCAGTTGCGCTGGGCGCGGTGACGGCCTGGGTTACACTGTCGCTTGGCTTTCTCAAGGGCAGGTCGATGTTTCGCATGCGCCGTTTTTTGCTTGTGCTCGGTTTCCTGCCGGCGCTCTTCGCCGGCCCCGCCGCGGGCGCCCAACTGCTGCGGGTGGTGACGCCAAGCCTGCATCACGCCTGGGCAGCACACGCTATCTATTTCCCGCGCCTGCTGCGCCTGGCCCTGGAAAAAACGCGTTCCGAAGGCCCGTTCCAGATCGTCGAGATTGACCAGCAGCTGACCCGCCCGCGCCAGGCCGCGGAAATCAAGAACAATGGCATCATCAACCTGATGTGGGACGGCTCGAACCGCCAGCGCGAAACCGACCTGTACGCGGTGCCCGTATCGCTGCTGCGCCACCTGAACGATTACCGCGTTTTCCTGATCCGAGCCGAAAACCAGCCGCGCTTTTCCGCCGTGCTGACACTAGACCAATTGCGCATGCTGAAAGCGGGCGCCGGCGTGAACTGGCCGTCGACCGAGGTACTGCGCGCAAACAAATTGCCGGTAGTCACCTCGATTGCTTACGAATACCTGTTTCCAATGCTGCGCGCCAAGCGCTTCGACTACATGCCGCGCGGCGTCTATGAAGCGGACAATGAGCAGCGCGTGCGCAGCGCCGACAACCTGGCCGTCGAGCAAACCATTTTCCTGCACTATCGCATCGCATTTTATTTTTTCGTCAGCCGCGAAAATGCCGCGCTCGGGCAGCGGGTCGAGCGCGGCTTGCGCCTCGCGATCAAGGACGGCAGCTTCGACAAGCTGTTCAACAGCATCCCGGCCTTTCGCCAGGCGCAGGCGGAAATCGACGCGCGCAAGCGGCGCATTTTCGAACTGACGTACCCTGAACATTAACGCGGACTTACAACGCTTACAGCGCGGTAACAACTTTCCAAAACACATCGTGTTAGCGTTCAGATATCTTTCAACGACCGTGACTGGAATGCATGCCACTACCGCCCGCCCCTGCTTTGAACCTCCTGTTGGCCAGCCTGAATGCCGCGGCGCGCACGCGCCTGTTTCCGCACCTGGTGTTGGTCGAATTGGCAGCAGGCGAGATTGTTTTTGCGAGCGGCACGCAACAGGTGCAGGTGTATTTTCCGGTGACGGCCACGATTTTGCTGAGCTACCAGCCTGGCAACGGCACGGCCACCGAGATCTCGCTGGTGGGCAATGAAGGCGTGATTGGGATCCCGCTGTTCCTGCAGGAAAAGGTGTCGCCTTGCAGCGCGGTGGTATGCGATGCCGGCTTTGCGTACCAGATCAGCGCCGCCGTGCTGACCGGCGAATTGAATCGGCCTGGTCCGGCGCTGCGCCTGATCCTGGCCTACGCGCGCGGCCTGAGCGCGCAGATGGCGCAAACCGCGCACTGCGACATGCATAGCATTGCCGTCGACCGTTCATGCGCCACGTGCAGCCACGCGGCGCGCTGCCCAAAGACGGATTAGCTTTGACGAGCTGTCATACGGAAAAATGCGTCGTGTGGCCAAAGCCTTTGGCGTAGTCAAGAATCGACAGGCTGTGCGGCACGATGCGGATGTAAAGCATGCCCGGCCAGGGCACCGTGCCGGTATTGGCGACAAACTTGGCGTACTGCGGAAAGCGCGCCAGCAACAACTCGCCCGCGCGGCGCACCTGCGCCTGCTCGCTGACGATCTCGGCGACGGCATCGATGGCCATGCCCTGTATTTCGCTCCAGTCCTGGTACGGCGCATTGACGGTGAGCGCAACGCGCGCATCGGCGCCGATGTTGTGGGCTTTTTGGCTGTCGATGCCGATCGCGGCGTACATGACCAGCTCGTCGCTGGCGAAGCTGACCGTGGTCGCGTGCGGGGCGCCGTCACTGCGCAGCGAGGCGAGCGTCAAGTCCCTGGCCCTGGCCAGTATGCGCAGCGCCAAGGTGCGATGGTGCGAATCGAGTGGTGTCATGGCGGTCCCTTGTGTTTTGTTGCGCGCGGACACGGCGCCGCACACGCCAACTCATCGTAGCACTTCTCCAGGCGCAAGTATGTGCGTTGGGCGCCATAGCGGGGCAACTACTGTCGGGAGTGCATGGAAGTTGACCGGGGCGCGTCGATCAGCGGCGCCACGACAGCGGCAAGGTGCGACGCAAGGTCGCGCGTTCCGCCAGGAATGACATGCAATGCCGACGAAGGCAGCGGGGACGCCAGGCGCTGCCCCACTGCAACCGGGCTGATCGGATCAGCATCGCCCCACAGCAGCAAGACCCTGGTGCAGATGGCGCCCGGCCTGGCGCTCAAGTCCTGGCGGTCGGTGGAAGAAACAGCAGCCGGGCCGGAACGGGCAGGGAGAGGCCGCGGGAATAGTGCATGCACATTGCTTGCACTACACCGGGTCCGCGCGCAATGATGCGATGACGTCGTGAGCCAGCGCCCGCGCTTCAGGCGAGTCGTAATAGGCCGACAGCTGCACATAGCCGGTGGGGGCAATGACGAAGGCGTTCACGGAGCGGCCGCCCGAGTCGCTGCGCTCGGCGTCATCTTCGGCCAGCTCGTAGCTCAAACGGGCGATGGCGCCGCTGCGCTCGATATTTTCCTCGCTGCGCGCGGCGCTGGCGTCGGCCAGCAAACGCTCCAGGACGGCGTCGACCTTGACCTGGCCTTCACCATGCCAGACGTTGATCCAGAACGTCAGCTCGGGACGCCACAAGACCAGGCTGCCGTCTTCAATGCGGCGGTTGAACTGCTCGGGCAGTGCGACGCGCCAGCCTTGCGTGAGCACGTAGTCGCCGGTAACGACGGGGAAATCGGGATGCAGATCGGTCGACATTACGGCTATTCCTGGGCGGATTGGAGAGAGAACAATTATCGCCCAACTTTGCGCTGCCTGCCGGGCGCTAAGCCTTGACCAAGGCCGCGCGGCTGGCCTTGCTGAGCGAGCCCAGCGCGCGTTCATAGGACCAGGCCACCAGCTCGGCCAGGTAAGCTGCCGGCAGCACGGTGTGATCGACGATCGTTACCCAATGGAAGCGTCCCATATAGCGCGCAGGCTTGATGCCCGTGATGTCGGTCAGCTCAAGAAAACGTTCGGGCGCGACGCGTATGCTGAAGCGCCACATTTCGGGGTCGCTGGTTTTAAAGTAGGCAAACTTTTTGTCGCCGACGCAATACACCAGAATATTGCTGGGGTGCGCGTCCAGCGCGTGCTGGACGCCGGGAAAATCCTGGCACATTTGTTTCAGGGTCTTCACGCTCATGTCTTGTCCTTGATGGCTTCGGTGCAGCGCTGATCGCAATGCAAACGTCATACCGGCAGTGTCCGCTCCCGTGAATGCGCGCTAGCAGTTTGCATGGGAGCGCGGCCTTGCCACCAATTCCTTGAAGCCCGTTTGTGTATCGACTTCGCGCGTCAGCGACCATGCCGGCAACAGGATCAGGACAGCTTCCAGCGTTGTCCTGATAATGTTCCCATCGCAAACATGGCCGCCGCTGACGCGCCCAGCGCTGTCCGAAACGGTCATGTGCAAATGCGCGCCGTCTGCCGTGATACTGCCGGCAATACTGACGATTTCCAAGGGACCGGCAATAAGGGTTTCGTTTTCCTGGCCGGCAAAACGCAACCGCGCAGCAACCAGGCTGCCAATGCCGGAAATGACAAATGCCGATGGCTGGTCTTTCCCGCAGCCGACAGCTTCGAGCGCACCCCGCAGGTCGTCGCCTGGCTTGAGACGTACCGGTAAAAATTCCTTAGCGTTGGTTGGCGGCGTCATCATCGCTCCCGTCAGACATGCTGGTCGATCAGAATGTGATTGCCATCCGGATCGACCAGCATGAAGCTCGCCGGCCCCGAGCTCGCTTCGTCCGCCTCACTGAGCAATTGAACGCCTTCTGCCTTGAGAGCGCGCTGCAGATCGCGCACATCGGTGAACTCGGCAAGCGTGTTGGCGTGGCTGTCCCAGCCTGGATTGAAGGTCATGATGTTGTTCTCAAACATGCCCTGAAACAGACCGATGACCGTGCTGCCATTCTTTAGAATGAGCCAATTTTTCTGTTGGTCACCACCCCAGACGGTAAAGCCGCATTTTTCGTAAAAGGCGCGCGATACGGCAATATCTTTCACCGCGAGACTGATCGAGAAGTTACCAAGTTTCATCATGAATCCCTTTTCACAGTTGACGGCAGCGGCGCTGGCTCAAGGCATGCGTGCCCCATGCTAGCAGAAGTGACACATCGGGCAAAAGAGGGAATCGAAAGTACCGCTGATAGTTGTTGACCAATCGTTCAATAACCATCAAGATGGCGCCATGACCCGCTTTCATGGAGCGGCCGGATCTTCCCTTGTCTTCTCGCCCTCATCTTGTTCAATCTCTTGAAAACACCTTATGGCCAGACCCAGAAATTTTGAAGAAGATGTGGTCGTGGCACAGGCCGCGGACGTATTTGGCCGCCTTGGATTTAACGCCGCGTCGATCGAGGATTTGGTAACAGCGACGGGCTTGCAACGAGGCAGTTTGTACAAAGCCTTCGGGTCCAAGCAAAACCTGTTCCGATTGGCGCTTGCAGGCGCGCTAACGCCGGGATGGAGCAAACGCGCGGCATCGATCGACCTCTTGATTATCGCGCTCAAGGAATTGGCCCCGGGCGACGGGCCCGTCACCGATTTGTGTCGTGCAGCCGTGTCGGAGTCGGGCGACGCGACGGCCTGCCTGCTCGGGGCGCGACTTTTAGAACATCTTGACAGCAAAGGAACACCCCATGCCAACGCTTGAGTTGAACAAAGACGAACTGATCGTGCACTTGAAATTATGGGAAGCGCTTGCCTCACTGCAGAGAACAATCCGCATCCCCTTGAAAAACGTGCGGGGAGCGACCGACGACGAAGGCTTTCGCGGCCTGGCGCTCGGTTTGCGATCGCCGGGAACGGGTTTCCCGGGGCTCATCGACGCGGGGATGTATCGCAAGAACGGGGACCGGCAATTTGTCTTTTGGACCCGCGGCACCCATCCCGTTGTCATTGAACTGGCGAACGAGAAGTGGGATCGGATCATCCTCGGCGCCCACGACGCGCGCGCCATGGCGGCGCAGATCAACGCCGCAGTCGTTCAGCGCTGATGCACTTGGTGTTTGAGAATGCCCCTACTTGGCGCGTTTCAACGCCGCCAATTCGGTATCGATACGTTTTGCCTCCGCAACTTTGCCTTGCTTCGTATAAATCTTGCCCAGGCCAGTTAACCCGGCCATCAAATAAGGCACGTTTTTTGTCCCGCCCTGACGCCACAGAAGCGCCACTTTGTTGAAGTTCGACTCAGCGCCTGAAAGATTTCCTTGTCGCACTTGCACCTCGGCCAGGGGCAACAGGTAATCGCTCAACATGTCGCGGTCGGCGTCCGCTCGCTGCTCTTCGCGCGCAGCCAGCGCTGCGTAGTATTCGCCAGCCTCGGTCAGCCTGCCTTGTGCGGCGAACAGGTAGGCCAGTTCGGCTTGCGCTTCGAGCGCGTCGGGATGATCGGGGCCCAGTTCGCTTTCCACATTCGCGTAAGCGATTTGCTGGAACTGAACCGCCTCTTTCATCTCGCCTTTTTTTCGGGCGAGAATACCAAGCTCGCGCGCCAGCCTGGCTGCGAGCGTGGACTTGCTCGCCTTGTCCCAGGTTAACATTGCATTGGCCTTGCGGTACAGCGGTTCCGCTTCGGCAAGCCGCCCCTGGCTTTGATAAAGTTCGCCCGCGTCGGCCAGGGCGTAGACGCTGTCACGCTGCTGGGCCTCGATCGCCCGGCTGGCTTTTGCCAGTTCGCCCTTGCGCGCCGCAGTTGCCAAGGCCGGCTGACTGGCAGGATCGGCCTGCAGAACCGTCAAGGCTTGCGTCAGTTCTGCCATTTTGGCGTCGGCCGCTTGCACGCGCTGCAAGGCCTTGGCAAGGGCAGCATCGATCTGACCCGACTTGTACAAGGCAGCCACGCTATCGACCGCAGCAGCTTGCGGCGCGGAGCTCTTGGCCACGCCGTCCGCGCCAACAATGGTGTTGGCACGATCACGCAGTTTGTCGCCTTCCTGCAATTGGTTTTGGGCATACAGCGCAGCCGCAGCTTCGTACAAGGCCGTGGCCACGGCACGCGGCGGCGGCTTGGCGCCCTTGTCCAGGTGCGCCATCGCGTCGCGCGCGTACTGCTCTGCCTGCTTAAAATCCTTGTTGCGGAACGCCATGTCGCTCATTTCCAGGTAGAGCTCGGGCAAGCGGGCGCCAAGCGTTGGATCGGCACGCAGCACGTCGGCGATGCGGCGGTAGAGCGCCAGGCGCTCGGGCAGGCGCCGCTGCAGGCGATACAGGATAGCCAATTCGTGCATGATGCGTACTGTCAGAATATCGCCATCGCCCAGCGCTTTGCGTGCAATCTCCAGCGCGGTGCTGAATAACTCTTCCGCCGCCGGGCAATTGGTCTGCGCCTGCTGCTGTTGCGCATGAACGTAGGCGCGCGCGGCAATGGCTGCCGACGGCGTCTCCCGTTGCCAGATCGTGGCGACCACGTGCGCCGTGCTGGTCGCCTCACGCTGGCGATAGCCTGCGAACTGGCTTAACGACAGCGAGTGGATAGCGTCCACATTGGCAAGGTCAGGCGTCATGCCGCCGTTACGCAAGACGGCCTCGGTCTGCGCTGCCAAGGCAAGCTGTTCGCTGCTCAGCTTGATCGCCCTCGTCGCATCGCACTGGACGGCGCCAAAAGCCTGGGGGGCCGCGCTCAAGGCGAGCAAGGGAAGGACGAGCTTGAAGAGTAGGCTGCGCATTATTCGAGTGTAAAAACGTAAGAGATAAAAGCAAACGCCGGGACCGCGCGGCCATCGATGGTAGCGGGACGGAACTTGCAGGTGCTGAACCCGGCGAACGCCGATTTGTCCAACTCACGAAAGCCGCTGCTGCGGGCAATCGTGTTATCGATGATCAAGCCACTCGCTGCAATCTTAAAGCGCAGCACCACCGTGCCGGTTTCTTCGTTGCGCAGCGAAGATTTTGGATAGACCGGCCGGTCGCACAGATCCATGGACACCGTCTGCGCGGCTTGTTCCACCCTTGCAAAACGGGGAATGAATGGCTTGGCGTCGATGCCCACTGCCAACTTGGCAGTGGGTTGGACCTCGGCCACAACCGGGATGCTCACGCACGCGAAGAACGCGGCCAGCGCTGCCTTGGCTATTGATATTTTCATCATTTTATTATATCTCGGCGGCAAGGCTGGAGGATGTCATTGCTGAGATTTGCCCTCACGGACAACTTACTGGGCGCGCTACTGATAACTTACTGGCCGTCGGGCGGCTGCCATAACTCGACTTTGTTGCCGTCCGGGTCGATGACCCAATCCACCCAAGTTAAGACATTTCAACAGTTTTTCTGAGTCATCTTCTTGTGTGGTTTTACGCCGGGCTTCCTGGGCTTCGAACGATTCTCTCGATGGCGATAGGTCTTCCCGGCAATTAGCCGCAGCAGGTCGCGCAGCAGCGTTCCAACCTTTCTGCCGATTTTCCCACCGAGCAGAAGTATGGGCATCAGCGGCTTGAGCGCGGTGTGGGCGTAGGCATGGTTAATGCGTTTGTTCTCGGGTAAATCGGCGTCGGCGTGTGCAGTTATCGAGACCAGCGCTTGAAGGTTGTCGCAAAGGATTTTGGCGGCAACGTCCTGCACTACTGCCTGCTGACTCAAGCCGGTGACGTGTTCGAGATTGAGGCGGTGCTTGAGCCGATTGAACGCTTCCTCGATGCCCCATCGCTTGTGGTAGAGCTCGCCGAAGCAGTCGGCTGGAAAGAGTTTGTCGTCGAACAGATTGGTCATCAGCACGCGATGCTCGCCATTGGGCAAGACGTGACGGACCAAGCGTACGCGCTGTGCCTTGCGCGGGCATTCGTAGTCCAGCGCATCTTGTTTGTTCGGCGCACGCAGCATAACGATGCGCTCTTTGGCCGCGGAGTGCACGAACTCGCGCACGCAGGTGTAGCCGCCGTCGTTAGTGTCGACGCGCATGCAGAATTTGATGGCCCGCTGGTTCAGTACGGCGACCAGCCAGCTGGCGGGATAGCCGCGGTCAAGCAGCAGCAGATCATCGGGGGAAAGGCGGTCGAGGTGTTCGATCAGAAACTGGCGTTCGCCACACTCGTGGATACCGTGCAGGGAGGCGGCGAGCATCAGGTCGGGACCCGGCAGAAACAGACCGAACAGGATTTGATCGGCAAGGGCAGCGCGCTTGACATGGCTAGCGCGCAGTCCAAAACGCATGGTCGAGCCATCGGCGGCGACCAGGCGCAGGCCGCGCCAGCGCGGCACAAAGCCATCCTGCTCGGCGCGTGCAATCAGCCAGTCGTTGAGTCCCGGAATAGCAACCAGAGACAGCTTGGCGCGCGCCTGCGCGAAGGCCTGCTCGGATACCTCGTGGACCAGCTGCGCCTGCAGACGCAGATGCGCAAAAAAGGTGTCCAGTTCGGCCTGAACGCTCATGCGCATGCCGGTCAGCATGATAGCGACCAAGGTCGCCAGCGGCAGCTTGCGGCAGCGGGAAAACGCTGTGGGGTGATCCGGATGGCGGGCATCGCGGAGAAATTCTGTTGAGCATAGGCGCGCGGCGAAATCTTGGAACAGCGTGGTCAGAACGGACATGGCAGGCAGGATAGTAAAAATCCATGCTGGACGCCGCGATTTTAAGGTGATGTCAAGTGTTATTGTGAAAACATTGATAATAATTTACTGAAATGCACGCCAACTGCTAACTTGGGTGGATTGGTGCTTGACCCCGTGCCACTCCTTTGACCGCGTGCCGTTTTTAGAAATCAGATTCATTACGGATGTCATTCTCATCAATTCTGCAACACCATTTAACATGGCGAGACCAGTCATCGCTAACATTCAGTTCCAGGCGACCACTCGCCACAAGATCGTCGCGATTGCCAATTTCATCCAGATCCTCCATAAACACGGTTACCTCCATCCCTTCGTAAAGCACTACGAGCTCACCATTGGTATCGCGTTTGGTATCATCTGCGGAAAACAATACCAAATTACCTTCAACCATTTCATTAAAATCAACACAGAATTTTTTTGAGTTCATGGAATTCCTCGCTCGATTTTTGGCACGGGATTTGGCACGGTCGGCGTAAATAATTTTTCAAGTTGCTTAGGGGTCAATCCAGAAATTGTTGCGTGGTTCGGATTGCGCTTCGTACCATCCGCAACTATTTTCCCTCCGGCAGCGCGGATATCACCGGCAGTCGTCACGCCTACTGCACCATTCTTAAATGGTTGGGCAAGCTCAAATAGACCTGCTCCATTTTTAGACTGAGTCGATATCCCGCCCACAGTTCCATCGAGACCAAAAATAACACCCGATGCTGTCTTGAAACTTTCTGCGCTGCATAGGCCGCCCCGACAGACCAGAGCAGCATCCTCAAGGCGGCCGGCGTTGGTAAGGAGTGATTTCACAATACCAACAGCTCCCGCACCTAACTTAAGCCCGGTTCCTCCAGGAGCGCCGACCTCTGTCAGGGCAAAGTTAAGGCTTCTGGCTTGCTCTCCATGCCAGCCCTGATCCGGTGGCGGGGTGTTATAAGCTACCGCAGGCGGCGACGCATTGGAACAACTCCACAGCGTGTCTTCACGGCCATCGGGATCAACATACTTAAAGGGATTATTGCTCGCGTATGCGTACCGGTTGAAACTGCCGCCCGTGTTCGCATCAGTGGTCACCGGATCAATGCTCAAGAAGCGCGACGCAATAGGGTCATAGTACCGCTGCTGCATATAAACAAGACCCGTCTCAGCATCATTCACATGCCCGGTAAAGCCCGCGGTCGGTGTCGTTCCCGCTGCCGTATAGCCGTAGGGCTCATAGCGCGTACGGCTGAGAACATTTCTCGCGGCATCAGTGCGGGCGACCGGACTTCCCAAGCCATCCGTATGGTCGTACTGGGTGCCATTACCACTTACCTCGGCAAGTACGTGGTTGTGCATATAGATATATTTGGTGCCGATATTACCAGTAGGTCCTGCATACAACATTTGCCCGCCTTGGCTGTAAACCTGCACTAGGTTCAGGCCATCAATTCCCACTACGCTAACCCGATGGCCCAGGCCGTCATAGGCATAGGTACCCTTGCCGGCGGCGCTCGTCATGCGGTTTCCCTGGTCGAAAACATAGGTCTGGCCGCCGCGTTGGATGATATTTCCCTGGCTGTCGTAGGCGTAGCTAAAATTGAAAGCAGCTGGGCCGCTAGTCGTGCTCATCAAGCGGTTTGTCGCCGGATCTGGATAGTTCATCGTCAGCGTGCGCGCTGTCGCACCACCAGTGATCGTCGACGAAGTCAGGTTGTCGAGCGTGTCGTAGGTATAGGCCGCGTTGCCCCAAAGGTTAGGCGCCGATACGCTGGCAAGGCGATCAAGCCCGTCGTATGCCATCGAACGATTGGTAACGGTTTGTGCCCTATCCTCGATGCCTGCCACATTGCTATTAGCGTCGTACGAATAGAAATCGGAGAGGACGCCCGTATCGTTTGCCGAGTTCGGTAAGCCACGTGTATTTTGAGTTAGCGAGTGTGCTACCCCGTTTCCATAGTTGAAGCTGGCAATGGCGCCATTTGGATGGTAGGCAATGCTGTTCGCGTAGATGCCGACTTGGCTTGGCTGGCCCAGGGCGTTGGGCGCATAGTTCAGTGTCAGGTTGTCGACTGGGTACCGCAGTTGCGACAGTGATCCATTCGCATCGTAGCTGCGCGCGATATCGTAAACAGCGCCGCCATAATTAAGCCGCTCAAGTACATTGAGCCTGCGTTTGTTGAATGAATTGGTCCACAGCGCGCCATTCGAACTAATGGTTTCCAACAGGCCGTCGGGGGTGTAAGTGCGGGCGATCGATGGACTGCCATCGCTATAGGTCGTAGTGCGCAAGCGATTCAGCGCGTCGTAGCCAAAAGCAATCTTGGTCGCTGCCCCAACGCTGGCCGTGTCGCAGCTTGCCAGTGACGTGAGCGCGTTCCCGCTGGAGCGCCAGACCACGTTATTGGCGCCATCATAATCCTGCACCGTAGCGCCTGTTTCCGGTTCGACCGTTTTGCACAAGCGCTGGTTGGCATCATAGACGTAGCTGCGCGTGAGGCTCTTACCCAAACCGCTGCGATTGATCGATGTCGTCTTACCATACGCGTCCCGAGCGATGTCAACTGTCACCCCTTCCGGCGCATCAATATGTCGAATGGCCGCTTCGTTCGGCTCGTCGTAAGCCTGGAAACTGGTCGTTGTCGAAAAATTGCGTGGATTCGTGACCGTTTTTCGGAATCCGCTGATATAGCTGATCGTGGTGTTTAAGGGGCCTAGTTCGCTGCCAGCGCTGATGGAGTTGCCACGACCAAGTGAATCATAACTAGTGGACGTGCCGACAGGACTGGTATTGACGTCGGTGATGTCACGCTGGGGATAGGATTCGAACGTGGTTTTGCCATTGAAATCAAAACGGCGCAGGACTGCACTGCCCGTCGCGCCAGGATTGGCAGCATCGAAAGTGCGCGTTAGCAGCGGGCGCCACAGGGCATCGTAATAATTCACTACGCGTGCATTGCCTGTCGAGACGGTTTGCTTCCAGTGCCCAGTTGCGATCCCCATTTCGCTCGACGCCACCTGCTCAAACAATAGGTTGGTGGAATTCCAAGCCGTTGTATCAGCACCTGGATACGTGACGAGCTTCAGCCGGCCCATTGCATCGTAATCGTAGCTGGTCGTGTAACCGTTCTGGTCAGTGGTGCTGCTGATGCTACCAATGTTGTTGACCAGCGCGCTCTCGCTTACGCCAGTCGGATAGGCCACCGACTGCGCCAACCCCCGCTTGTAGCTTCCGAAGGTCGTGCTTTTGCTGTTGCCATCGGCCCGCGAAGCAAGGGTGCCGTCGGTATTGTAGGCACGTGTCTCGTCGACGTGACCAAAATAACTCGTGGAAAGCAGGTTTGCGTTGCTTGGGTCAAAGGTGTTGCCCACCATCACATTGCTGCCGCTAATGGCCGGCCCGGTGATGGAGGCTATCTGACCCAATATCCACTTAGCGTTGTGGTCGAAATAGGTAGTCGCTTCTGTACGGCTGTCGCCGAGCGTACTCGCGCGCGTCACCGTTACCGGCCTCGCCATGGTGTCAAAGCTGTTAACTGTCCAGCTAAAGTCGACACCCTGCTGGGTCGTGGTACGCATATTCTGCGGGATCAGGCGGCTACTTAGCTCAGCATCACCTCGCTTCTGGTCGCTGGTGCCCATCGCCACTGGCCAAGGTCCGCTTGACTGGTATTGCGTCCCTGTGCTGCTCAAGACGTTACCGCTGGCATCACTCACCGTGGTTGTCTGCAACTGTCCTTCATTCTGGTTGTAGAGGGTACCAAACGTAGTGCGGGTAATGTTGCCCGCCGGGTCCGTAACGGTCACCTGTTTGGTAGCGGTGCAGGTAGTGCAGGGAAACCAGTTGCTGACGGGCGCAGGGTAAGTCGTGTTCCATGCCAGCGTACCTAACCCGGGTCCACGCAGGACTTTCTTGGTCAATGCAGCGGTCGCAAAGTAATTGGGGTAATAGGAATATTCGTTAATAGTCGCGGGCGCCCTGCAGTCCCGCCAGACACCTTCTCTGCCGTGAATGGTTGGGGTCAGCGTAAATTCAGCAATTGCGCCCGACGGATGCGTCATGGCGCCGCTAATGGGGTTGTCGAACACGCTGCCTGGTGTTTCGCAGCGCGGCGTATCCCAATACTGAATGCCTTGCCGCAGAGTCGCCGCTGCTTGCAGCTGCCACATTGAATTATCTGGCAAGCGCACCGTTACAAGTGTGGTCAGCCCGCCAACGGTGCTGTACGTGTACGTCCACGTGCGGGTGCCGTCGTAGACGCTGGCAACGAGATCCGTATTAGGTACATACGTCATCGTAATGACACGACCATCACTAGCGGTAATGGACTGCAATTGCCAAGGGCGAAGTGAGTTATATTTGTAGGTAACGGTGTTGCCATAGCGATCAGTGACCACTGTTGGCAATATCCAGATCTCCTTGCGTTGTAAAATATAGCCATCTGCGTAGAGCGTAGGTACCGGCGCTTGCTTTCGCTGAACCTTTGCAACGTCACCCTGAATAGCAGGCTCTGACTTTGAATTGTTTTTTTCCCCTGAATCGCCTCCAACCGCCGCAGCAAACTGTGGCGCCGCCGTACCTTTTTCGAGAGGGTCGACCACGCGATCGACGAGCCAATCGAAGCGGTAGCGCGTGCCATCAGGCGCCGCAGCCATGAATCCTTCGCCGAAAGCGTAGTAATTGCTTGGGTCGGCGTTAGCTAGTGTTGGCAGACAGCTGAACGCCCACAAGCCTGTAGTCACGACGGGATAAGTCTCGGGACCCGGAGGGACATTGGGGTTGGTCGTGCGCCGCAGCAGTTCCTGGGTCCCCGCACCCGGCACAGTCAGGAAACTACCGTGCCAAAATTCGGTGGGGTTCCATGAGCCCCCTTGGTACGATACCCCAGGTGGCTTGCCAAACCGGTTGCAGCGTGCTCCTGTACCGTCGCTAGATTTCCAACCACCTCCAGAAAAAATGCCGTGTAGGTGTGGAATCGCTAAGTCCCAGTTGCCGAATAATGCATTTTGCTGTTGAAAGTCACCAGTGGCCATTGTCCGGCCCACCGATACGGAAAGCGCATTATTTCCTGGTAAGCTCACGTCCGTTTGGTTGAACGACAGGGTGCCGGTGTACAGGTTGACTTGGTCCCCGAACAAATTGGGTCCAAGCACACCGACAGCGCGAGGCGCGCGGACCAATTTTCCCTGCTCGTCGTAGTTGCTGGAGCCGTAAGCAGAACCCATACAAAGGGCCACGCCAAATCCGGCGAACATCAGACGCGACAAACAACGCCAGGCACGAGGCTTAAAAGGAGAGGACAGGGACATCTGGACTTTCGATGAAATTCTGCTGACGCAGGGAAGTATGGGTGCCCTGGAGTTCGTTTCTCGTCCCCGGGCACTGCTGCAAGATTTTGGTCAAAGCAAACCAAACGTATTGGATGCTTATGGCCTTCTAGAAACTATTGCACAATATGAATGGATTTGCAATAAAAGAAATAGTACTAAAAATCGCGCACCCAAACGCGTGCCTAGCCTGGATGTTTCATAAACTGCCACTGCGTCTCCCGCTGGCCGACGCGGGGCCTCATCGGCAGCGATTGCAATG
>NZ_JAFCTU010000032.1:0-69295 GCF_049896185.1 Massilia sp. TSP1-1-2 | reverse complement strand
ATGGAATGCTGGAGGTCTTGCTTCGGGCCTTCACAGGCAATCCTATCCAGCTCGCAGCATAGCGGCTGAACAGTCACTCAAATCTATTGGTTTTACAAGAACTGGAGCAGCTACAAGGACCGATGCCGCTACGCCAGCTCGCAGGACCAAAATATCTGGCCTATTCCGCGCGCGCTCTTTTCAGTTTTTTTCGTCCATTCGCTGTTTCGCAAGGTCGAAGAATATGCGATTGAAAAAATGCGCCCGCTAAATTGGAATATCAGCTCGGACGCGACGCTCCTGGTGGCTCTGCTGATCTTGTCGAACGTCATGGGCAGGCTGGCGGGGAAAAACATCGGCTCCCCCTATACAGACTACATCTCGCTGTTGTTGCTGGTGCCGCTGTACTTCAGCTTCCACTGTGCCCAGCAGTTCATCAACATCAGCTGCGGCGATCCGCAAGGCATTAGCAACAGCAAGCTGACGGGTGCCAATTAGGCCTGGATGTTTACCGGCGCCGTTTTTTGCCTGCTCGCTGCGGTGGGCCTCTTCATGCCCGAGCTGGGAAAGTAAGCGCAACCGTCCTTGCGAGGCCGCATCCTTAATTTTTTTGCAACACAGGCTTGCGATTGCGGTAAGATTGCCACTCCTAACAGAGCCAAGGCAAGCCATGTTCCTGCGTCACATTCTCCGCCATGCGACGACCATCCTGCTGGTGCTCAGCGCGCCCTTGGTGCACGCCATAACAGCGCCGGACGCTGCGGTCAAAGTGAACGTGACCCACGTCGCCAAGGATAGCTGGCGGGTTGACTATCAGTTTCCGCAAGCTGTTACCGCGATTAAACTTGCCAAGGTTGGCGAATACCGCTCGACCGCGTGGAACATTCTCACCCCGCGCATGCGCATGACCACTGACGCGGAGCTCGACGTAATTTCCCTCGGCGGCAAGCCATTTCGCACGCTGAGCGTGGAGATCGACAGGTACAACGGCAAGTTGCAAAAATTCTACGCGCCCTTCAACGGCTTTACCGACGGCGGCGTGGCCCTGTTCCTGGGACACTTGCAGGGCGATGTGCAGCGCGGCAAACAAAGCGCGGCCATGTCAACCGATATTCGCCTGACCGGACTGGGGCAGGAAAACGTGATTGCACCGCCCCTCAACAAGCTGGCCCCGGGTGGTGAACGCGGGTATGCCTATTTTGGCCCGGCAAAGCCGTACCGCTCCGGCACCACCGTATTCCTGATCGACCCGCAAACCCCGGACTGGGCGCGCGAAACGGTGCTCGACACCGGCGCGGCGATGGGCCGGTATTATGAAAAAGCTTACCAGCGCCCATTGAAGGACGAGATGTTCGTCATGGTGGGAATCGTCGGCTTTGACGCGCCCGGCCTGTCCTTAAATGGCGGCGCGGTGCTCGGACAACTTGCGTACCGCTTCGAAGGCAAGCAATTGATTGGCGACCATCCTAAAAAACGCGAGCTACTGACCAAGATCGTCGCGCACGAGATGGCGCATCTGTGGCAAATGAATGTCGAGCGCGGGGGCGTCGGCGGGAACAACCCCTGGGTCCACGAAGGTGGCGCCGAGGCAATGGCGTTGGAAGCCTTGCAGCAAACCGGTTTGTGGAACACGGAACAAATCACGGCCTATCGGGCCGCGCAAAGGGCAAGCTGTGACAAGCTGGGCGATACGGTAACGTCGTATGAGGGCATTTATGCTTGCGGCTTGACCCGCTTCGACAAGCTGGGCGTTGATATCGTGGCGCTATGGCGGGCCATGATCGTTGCCACGGAAGTGAAGGGCGACCCGTATTCGCAAGAAATGATCGAAGCCATCGTTGCCAGCCAGGGCAGCAGCCTTGCCACGCATTGACATGACGATTGCCGGCTTGTGCCGAACAAGGGGAAAGCTGAGGGGATGGTACTGAAAGAAACAGCTATAAAGCAGGGATATGACAGGCTGACGAGAACCACAATGTCAGCCTGCATAAGAAATACTGGTCGGAGTACAAGGATTCGAACCTTGGACCCCCTGGTCCCAAACCAGGTGCGCTACCGGACTGCGCCACACTCCGAGGACCAGAATCATAACGGCTGGCGCGGGTATGGTCAAGGGCCGTCGGCGAATTTTATCGAGGAGCGGTGAAAAAGGTGCGCGAGCCGCCCCGGCACCGCTGGCCCGCTGCTCATAGTCCCCCGACATGCCTCGCGCGACGAGGTCGGCACTGACAGCGGCCCGCGCCAACGGTTTGACCGCAATGGGCGCGCAGAGTGCGGATTAGTTACATTCTGCGGATTAGTGACATTCGCGCACTGGCGGGGAGCCAAAGACGGGGCCCTACGCCTGGCCCTTGATGACGAGGGCACGGTCGTACAGCGCGTTCTTCTTGCGGCCCGTAATTTGCGCCGTCAGGTTGGCCGCCTGCTTGACCGAACATTCGGCCAGCAAAATATTCAAGATCCGCTCGGCCTCGGCCTCCTGCGCATCGCTGCCGCCGGCGGCGCCTTCGAGCAGCACCACATATTCCCCTTTTTCGCGGTGCGGGTCGGCCTTGACCCACGCCAGCGCGTCCGACAGCGGGCAGCGGTGGATCTCTTCAAACAGCTTGGTCAGTTCGCGCGCGAACACCACTTGGCGTTCCGGCTGGAACACGAGCACCAGTGCTTCGACGCAATCGAGGATCCGGTGTGGCGCCTCGTAAAACACCAGTGTTGCGCTGACGGTGAGTAATTGCAGCAGCGCCGTTTCGCGCTGCTTGGCCTTGGCCGGCAAAAAGCCCACGAAGTAAAACTGGTCGTTGACCAGGCCGCTGGCGGACAGCGCCGTCACCGCCGCCGACGCGCCCGGCACCGGGACCACACGCAGGCCGGCCGCGCGTACCGCGTCCACAATGCGCGCGCCGGGGTCAGACACGCCGGGGGTGCCGGCGTCGGACACCAGGGCGATGCGTTCACCGGCCAACAGCCGGTGAACGATCTTGTCGGCCACTTCGCGCTCATTGTGCTGGTGGGCGGCAAGCATGGGGCGCGACAAGCCAAAACGGCTGAGCAGGTTGCCGGTGTTGCGGGTGTCTTCGCAGGCGACGGCGTCGACCATGCCCAGCACGTGCAAGGCGCGCACGCTGATATCGGTGACGTTGCCGATGGGGGTGGCTACAATGTACAGGGTTGCGGTAGGATAGGACTGCTGTGCAGCTTCGCCCATGACGGGCAATTGGACGATCGGACTGGACTGTTCTTCTGTCATTTGAGGATGTGATGCTTATGAAAATGTTGAAAGGCGTATTTGCCACCGCTGGTGTTGCCCTGCTGGGGGCGTGCAGCACGCCAATGCCCTGCGATCCGACGGGGGGATTGTGCGCGCCAATGCAGGCAAACACAAGTGGAGCACCGCCGGGTTCGCGCGCGGCCGACGCCACGGCGCCGCGCGCTGTGCCGAATGCACTGCCGAATGCGTTGCCCCCGCTGGCCGCAGCGCCCGGCGCCAGCGTCCAGACCATGCCCGTCGAAACGCCCGACAGTGCGTTTTCCGGCACCTCCTCCACCACGCCCACCGGCCGCGCGCCGGTGCGCATCGCACTGCTGCTGCCCACCCGCGCCGAAGCGCTGCGCCTGCCGGCCGAAGCGCTGCGCGCCGGCTTCATGGCCGCCTACGAGCACGAACGCGAAGGCGTCGTCGTCAACGTTATCGAAACCAGCGACGACACCGACGAAACACTGAACGCCTACATGGCGGCCAAGAAAGACAACGACATCATCGTCGGCCCGCTGTCGCGCGCAGGCGTTGGCGCCGTGGCCGCCAGCGGCACCGTCAGCAAGCCGACCATCGCCCTGAACCACCCGGACGGGCGCGGTATCGACAACCCGATTCCGCCCAACATGCTGGTGATCGGCCTGTCGATCGAGGATGAAGCGCGCCAGGTCGCCCAGTGGGCCGCGGCCGAGCATCCCGGCACCAGTGCGCTGGTCGTATCTGGCAACAGCCCGTGGCAACGGCGCCTGGCCGCCGCGTTCGCGGCGCAATGGAAGCAGCTGGGCAACCAGGTCCAGCTGGCCGAACTGACGGCCTCGAACGGTTACCTGAGCGATGCTGCCATTGTCCAGCTCAAGGCGCGGGTCGATACCGAGATGCCGGCCATCATGTTCGCCGCGCTCGACGCCGAGCAGGCGCGCCAGGTACGCGCCATTTTGGGCAGCGAGCTGCCGGCTTACGGCGCCTCCTCGGTCAATCCGGGCCTGACGGCCGGCGGCTCGATGCCTGAACTCGATGGCTTGCGCCTGCTCGACATGCCGTGGCAGATCCAGGGCGACAATCCGGCCGTGATGGTCTATCCGCGCTTTCTGGGCGCCGGCCGCACCCCGGATCTGGACCGCCTGTATGCGCTGGGCATCGATGCCTTCCGCGTCACGCTACAAATTGCCAAGAAGCCCGTGTCAGCATTTCGCATCGATGGCGTGACGGGCCGCCTGACGGTCAATTTCGGCAACGGCACGGCCCGTTTTGAGCGCGTCGAGCCGGGCGCGGTGTACCAGAGCGGCAGTTTCAAGCTGGTCGACAAGAAGCAGTGACATGTGGCCCATCCGGCAGAGCGCCAAACAGCGCCAGGGCGAGGGATGGGAGCAGCACGCGCTGGCACACCTGCAGCGGCATGGCTTGCGCCTGGTGGAGAGCAACTTTCGCTGCAAGTGCGGTGAAATCGACTTGATTGTGCGCGATGGCGAAACACTGGTGTTCGTCGAAGTGCGCCAGCGCGCAGGCACCACCCATGGCGGCGCGGCGGCCAGCATCACCCCGGCCAAGATCCGGCGCCTGGTGCGCGCCGCCGAAACCTACCTGCAGCGCTTTCCCCGCGTGCCGCCCTGCCGTTTTGACGTGGTGGCGATCGACGGCGACCAGCTCGACTGGCTGCGCGACGCCATTCAGGTGTAAGCCCAGGGTGCAAGATCACGTGTAAGCAAATTTAACCGCGCTTGCCCGGCCGTGCCAGCCATTGCACTATAATCCCCACATGAATAATCAACGCATCCTCGCCCACTTTCACGAGAGCGCCGAACTGAAGCTTCAGTGCGCCGCCTCCCTGGTCCAACCCATTTCGCAAGCTGTCGAGCTGATGTTCGGCGCGCTATCGAACGGCAACAAGATCCTGGCCTGCGGGAATGGCGGTTCCGCCGCCGACTGCCAGCATTTTGCCGCCGAGCTGGTCGGCCGCTTCGAGCGCGAGCGCTTTCCGCTGCCCGCGCTGGCGCTGACCACCGACACCTCGATCCTGACGGCGGTTGGCAACGACTACAGCTACCGCGAGATTTTTTCCAAGCAGGTCCAGGCCTTTGGCCAGGCCGGCGACATTTTGCTGGCCATTTCCACGTCGGGCAATTCGGCCAACGTGATTGCCGCCGTTGAAGCGGCGCTGGAGCGCGAAATGCGCGTGGTGCTGCTGACCGGCAAAGACGGCGGCGCGCTCGCCAAGTTGTTGACGGACGCGGACGTCAACATTTGCGTTCCCCATTCGCGCACCGCGCGCATCCAGGAAGTCCATCTGGTCACCATACACTGCATATGCGACGGTATCGACGTCGCCTTGTTCGGAGGAGATGCAAATGAATAAATCTGGGAAACCATTCGCGAAATACGGCCGGCCGCTGGCGCAAGCCACCCTGTGCCTTGCCTTGCTGAGCAGCCTGACCGGCTGCGTGGCGCTGGTGGTGGGCGGCGTTGCCGGCGCCGCCGCCGCTACCGCCGACCGCCGCACGCTGGGCGCCCAGGCGGACGACAAATCCATCTCCGTCAAGGCCGACATGCGCTTGCCGAAAATTACCGGCCCTGACGTGCACATCAATGCCAACAGCTTCAACCGCCAGGTGCTGCTGACGGGCGAGGTGAAAGATGAAGCCATGAAGGCGTCCGTCGAACGCGAAGTCAAAGCCATCGACGGCGTGGCATCGGTTGCCAACGAGCTGACCATTGCCGGTCCCGCCACCTACACGGCGCGCGCCAACGATTCGCTGATCACCACCAAGGTCAAAGCCAGCCTGGTGGACATGAAGACGATTTCGGCTACCTCGTTCAAGGTCATTACCGAGCGCGGCGTGGTGTACCTGATGGGCCGCGTCACCCAGCGCGAAGGGCAAGTTGCCGCCGACGTGGCGCGCGGCGTGTCCGGCGTGAACAAGGTGGTCAAGATTTTCGAGTACATCACCGAAGACGAGATGCGCGCCTTGTCGCCACAAAAGGGCGTGCAGCTCTGACATCATGACAGCCGAAAACACGCCCCGTTCGCACTGGATCAAGCCGGCCATTATCGGGGTGCTGGTGGGCGCGATCGCGCTGGGCGCCTACCTGACGATCGGCCGCACGCCGGTGGCGCCGCAAGTGACGTTTATCGATCTGGCCGGGAAAAAAATCAGCACGGACAGCTTGCGCGGCAAGGTCGTGATGGTCAATTTCTGGGCCACGTCGTGCACGACCTGCGTTAAAGAAATGCCCCAGATGGTCGACACCTATAACAAGTTCAAGGGCCAGGGCCTGGAGTTTGTCGCGGTGGCGATGAAGTACGACCCGCCGAACTACGTGATCAATTTCACCGAAACGCGCAAGCTGCCCTTTACCGTGGCGCTCGACAGCGGCGGCGATATCGCCAAGGCGTTCAACGAAGTGCAGCTCACGCCAACTACCTTCGTGATCGACAAGCAGGGCAGGATTATCAAGCGCTACGTGGGCGAGCCGGATTTTGCGGCGCTGCATGCGCTGCTGAAAGATGCGCTGGCAGGTTGAATCGATGCGGCGGCTTAAAACCCCGTCTGCACCGACACATACATGCCGCGCTGGCGCCGGGGATTGAACACCGTCACATCGCCCAGCCCCACGTACGCTGCCGTTACCGACACATGCTTGGTCGGAAACCACGCGACAAACACATCGTAATACGCCTTTTCATCATCCACGCCCAGGTTATGCGGTTTTTGGCGGTACTCCACGCCAACGACGAGCTTGCGCGTGAACATGTACGCGGCTGAGCCTTCCAGCATCGCCTGGTAGCTGTCATGGCGGTCCCCGCCGAAGCCCAGCAAGCCCATCTGGTTGGCCTTGGTCGCGCGCAGCGTGCCGTTCAGCAGCAGGCTGGAATCGAGCAACACCTTGGTCGCCGCCACGTAATAGTCGGTGCCGCTGTCATCCTTGGCCCCCAGTTGCGTGACATTGCTCACCCCCAGGGCACCCAGCCCGCCGACGCCCCGGTTGCGCTTGAACAGCGCGCCGACGGCAATTTGCGGCATTGCCCGGTCCTGGTCGTAGACCGCATCCCCAGCCAGCTTGACCTTGATGCCGACAATATCTTGCCGGATGCTGAGCTGGTCCAGCGGCGCCAGGCTACCCTTGAAATGCTGCTGCGCCAGCGACAGCTCGACCCGGTCGGCAAACCCGACCGCCACGCCCGCGCTGGAGAGCGAATAATCCTGCGTGCGCAGCGCCGTGACGTGCGCGTTGGCGCCCCAGCTGTCACGCGTGCCGTAACCGGTGATCAGCGCCCACGGCACCAGACCACCGCCGCCCGCGCCTTCAACCTGGCTCACGCCGCCCGTCGCCGTCAGCTTGCCGACATCTGGCCGGTTTTGCGCCAGCGTGCCTGTACTGAGCAGCAGCAAGGCGCCTGCGGCGATGCAGGTGAAAGTGCGAGTGCGAGTGCCAGTGCGAGTGCGAGGTCTTTTTCCCATAAGCTTTATATTGCCATAAATTAATAATGATTTAGTGTCTACGTCAACGGCGTCGGATTGGATTCAACTATTTTGCGGTATTTCGCAAATTTTTATGTTGTATTTCCGTATGTAGATGAGATAACCTCAGCCAGCGCGGCCGCGCACGAGCGCGGCTATCCCGACCCAATTCCAAAGGCTTGCAGTGTCCATCGACGTCAAACCGCTCGACCCGCAGCAACTGAAAACCTGGCTCGCCGCTGCCGCCAAGCGCGATGCTACCGCCTTCCGATTTTTATACGATGCAACTTCTTCGAAACTGTTTGGCTTCGCGCTGCGTATATTGAACAAGCGCGAACTTGCGGAAGAGGTGTTGCAAGAGAGTTTCGTTGCGATCTGGAACAATGCCGCCAGCTATCAGAGCCATCTTGCCGCCCCGATGACCTGGATGGCGACCATTGTCCGGAACAAGGCTTTCGACCACCTCCGGCGCAGCGACGTCTCGGTCGAAATCGACGCGGAACAGTTTGATAGTGAAATCATGAATGCTCTACAGGATCCGCAAAGAACCCCGATCGAGGCGCTGCAGATGAGTGGCGACGCCAAGGCGCTGGCCTGGTGCATGTCCGCGCTCGAGGGATTGCAGCGCCAGACGGTGGCGCTGGCGTTTTACCACGACCTGTCGCACAGCGAAGTTGCAGAGCACATGAAGCTACCAGTTGGAACCGTCAAAACCTGGATCAGGCGCAGCCTCGAAAAGCTGCGTACCTGCCTGGCGAAACGGGAGCAAGCATGAACATTCGTCACAACTTGGCGCTGCGGCAAAAGCTGGCGGCGGAGTACGTGCTGGGCACGCTCAAGGGTGGGGCAAGGCGCCGCTACGAAGGCTGGATGCACAATGACGCCGACCTGCGCAACATCACCGCCGAGTGGCAGCAGCGCCTGGCCCCCATGGCCGAGTTTGCGGGTGATGTGCAGGCGCCCAAGTCGGTCTGGCGCGGCATCGAGCGCAGGCTGAACCTGAAAGCGGCGCCGGGGTCCGGCTGGCAGGCGTGGATCAGCGACAACCTGTCGTTCTGGCGCGGCCTGGGCGTGGTGTCCACCGGGCTGGCGGCGGTCTTGATGGTGCTGGTGCTGAGCAAGACGGGCGTGGAGCCGCCAAGCATCAATTATGTTGCCACGCTGACCGATGAGAAGGCGCAAAACGCGCTGGTGGTCACGGCCGACACGCGCAATCATGCGCTTGATGTGCGAGTGATCAACAGTGCGCAGGTGGCGGCCGACAAGAGCTTGCACCTGTGGGCTGTGCCCAAGTCGGGCAATCCGCGTTCGCTGGGCGTGCTGGCGGACAAGCGTGGCCATTTCGTGCTGGCGGAAAACGCGATCAGTGCGGATGTGGCGGTTCTGGCCGTGACGCTCGAGCCAAAGGGTGGCTCGCCGGATCCGAATGGACCGACGGGGCCGATACTGTACAAGGGTAACTGGGTTCGGCTCTGAGCTACATCGTCCCCGCGTGCGCCAGGATGATGTTGGTTTGCTTCTCGAGTGCACTAAAGTTGCGACTTGTGCGCTGAGCTGCGCGCGCCGTGTAGGTGAGGAAAGTTATTTCGTCACAATCGCGCGCTGCATCGGCGCCAGCTTTGCCACCAGCTTGTTCTGATAGCGCGACGGCACGCCCACGCGTTCCATCGCCATCTGCAAATCCTCGGCCAGCGCGTTGAACTGCGCGCGCGTGATGTTGAGTCCATCGTGGATCTCGACCATATCCTTGCCCTGGTAGGTGCACGGCCCGCCGCTGAGGGCGCAAAACTGCTCCTCGAGGCGCATGGCCAGATGCTTCATGTCGCTATCGGCGAACGATTCCTTGATCCTCGGGTCGGCCAATACCAGCGGAATCAAGGCATCCACAATCTTTTTGATTCCGCTCTTGCCACCAAGCCCATGGAAAGTGGCGGCGTCCGGCGCAGGCGTTTGGGCCATGCCGGCAGAAGCCAGGCAAAGCAGGGCGCTGCAAGCCCATCGTGCGGTGATGATTTTCATGGTTACTCGATAACGCGAAACAATGCGTTCAATTTAGCATTACTTTGGATACAAAATCATTTGCGTGCAACGGAACAGGGCAATTGTCTTGCCGTTGACCTCATTGGTAACGATTACATCCCACACTTGCGTTGTCTTGCCCAAGTGCGCCGCCTTGGCCACGCAAGCGATCGCTCCATCGCGCGCGGTGCCGAGGTGGTTCGACTTCAGTTCGATGGTCGTGAAGCTGTTCGCGCCTTCGGGCAGGCTGGCAATGCAGGCATAGCCGGCGGCCGTGTCGGCCAGCGTGATGACTGTGCCCGCATGCAGATAGCCGTTGGGCGCCAGGTGATGCGGCTTGATCTCCAGCCGGGCTGACGCTTCGCCGTCGGCAATGCCCACGATTTCGATGCCCAGATAGCCGGGCAAGCTTGCCGCGCCAAATTTGTTCAGCGCTTCGGGGGTATAGGATTTTTCGTTGCTCATAACAGTCTCGCTTCAAAGGGTCACAAGATTGTACGATTTATTCAAGCGGCGAGTGCATGGACGGCCAGAAGCATGACAAGATTGCAGTTCCGACTACAACCTGCGATTCCCATGCCTAAACTGCTGCCCATCCTGCTGTTCGCCCTGCTGCCCGCGTTCACACAAGCCCGGCCGGCGATCAGCCTGGTCGACGCTGCGCGCAGCCAGGTTGGCGTCACGCTGTACTATGATCCCGCTTACAAGAAGCTGGCCTACCCGGGGGGGTGACGTTGCGCTCGAGCGCGGCGTGTGCACCGACGTTGTCGTGCGTGCCTACCGCAAGCTTGGCGTCGACCTGCAGCAACTGGTGCACCAGGATATGGTCAAGGCATGGAGTGCGTATCCCCACGCACAAAAGTGGCAGCTCAAAAAGCCGGACACGAATATCGACCATCGGCGGGTTCCCAACCTGGCAACCTTTTTCGCGCGCCATGGAACAACCGTGCCGCCCAGCAAGGCCGGCCGCGATTACTTGCCTGGCGACGTAGTCACCTGGCGCTTGCCGGGCAACCTGACGCATATCGGCATCGTCGGCGACAAGCCGTCACAGGCCGGCGTACCGCAGATGATTCACAATATTGGCGGCGGCGCCCAGGAAGAAGACATGCTCTTCAAATATGAGATTACGGGGCACTACCGCTGGCAGCCTCCAATGCCCTGATCGCGGTCAACGTACGCCGCCGGGGTTCAGCGTGCCCTGGTTTGGCGAGTTGACGGTGCCGGAACCCTGGCCGGGATTGGTGCCATCGCCCAGGCCGGAACGGTTGCCTTTGTCGTTGGCCACGACGTTGCTGCTGGTCGGTATAACGGGCTTGGCGCCGGCAGTGGTGGTACTGGTCGCTGGTTTTGGCGCTGTAGCTGCCGTAGTTGATGCAGTTGTTGCCGCCGCCGGTTTGGCCGCCACTGGCACCACGGTCGTAGTCGCCGGTTTCGCCGCCGGCGCAGGCGCCACGGCCGGTATGGTCGGCTGGAGCGCCACATCCTTGTTCGCAACCGGCGCCGGCGTTGCCGGCTTCACGGCAGTATTCGTGATAGCGGGCGTTGCTGGTACTGTCGTTGCCGGCTTGAGGGGAGCGTCTTTGACTGCGGCGGGCGTGAGGACAGGCTTTGCCGTGTCCGGCTTGGCAACGACCGGCGCGGCGGCTGGCCTGGGCGGAACAAGCGCAGTCGGATTGCCCGATACCGGGGCGAACGCGGGCGCGGACGCGGACACGGGCGGCGCGGCTGCGGGCACGCTGCGTACCTTGATGATGGCATCGTTGAAATCGCGGTCGCCGCCGCCGCGCAAGTCTTCGAAGCCAACCCGCACGCCGCCATCGGCCAGCTTGCTGACCTGCGTATGGTCGACCTGGTCTGCATTGGCGGATTTGCCGCCGGTAGTGAAAAAATCACCTTGGCCGTTGTCGATGCCGAACTGGATTGTCGTTCCCGGCTTGAAGGTGCCCAGGTCAACGGTGCCGGTCTGGTTATCGATGCCGACGTATTGCCTGGTCTTGAAATTGTCGGTGGAATAGTAAATCTTGTTGGCGTAGCCCGAATCGGACGCTTCGATGTCAAGCACCACCCGGCCAGTCCCGGCCACAACGCCCTTTTCATTCGTCTCAAGCGCTTCCGGTGTGCCCGCTACAGCCGCAGGCACGGCCTTGGCCGCCGTGTACAAGCCCAGGTCCTCTTTCGGCTTGCCGACAGCGACGATGCTGGACGGCTTGGCAGGCGGGGCAGACGGTGGCGGTGGCGCCTTTGGCTTGGCAGCAATAACGGGGGGCAGTTTGATTTGCGACTGCGTTGCTATGCCGGGACTAAGGGTGGATGCCATCGCCGCTGCTCCAAAAGTGTGAGGGACATTTCAAATGTATCACTAGTATTGCGACGTGGCAATATTTTTAAGCCGGTGAAGGTGGATCCGGCCACGCAGGCACTGCCGCCTAGCGCAGTCCTACCATGGCGCCATCCTTGGGAAAATTGATGCTGTAAGCGACCTTGAACTTCGCTGTGTCGCCTGCCGCCAACTTCGTGGTCCAGGCCACCACGCCGCGCCGCTCCTCCCAGGCCAGGACGCCCGGCTGCGGCTCGAAAGTCGCCTGCACCTTGATTTCTTCGGCGGTGGCTACGGGCGATGCTTCGATCACGATCACGTCTATCGCCTTTTTGTGGCGGTTGACCAGGGTGAACACATCGGCGATGTTGCGCGCGGCGCGTCCGTTAAAGATGCCCTTGCTGCCCGACATGCCTTCGACCGCCGCCACCGATACCGTCAACAGTTCATCGCGGCCGAATGAAAACAGCGCTTTCTCGCCATCTTGCAAGGCCCACTGGGTGGCGCCGATATAGCTGCCGTCGCGGAACAACTGGATGGTACCGGCTGGCCACACACCGTCCGGACGGGCGGCTTCCGCCATGACAATGGCAAATTTTTCCAGCCGCGGCGTCACGCGCAGATGCTGCTTGACCGCCAGCGTCTGGCTCGACAGCGACACCGTCACCTCGCGCCCGTCGGAGGCCAGCGTGACATAACCGGGCACGTCGAATTGCGTTGCAAAGGTGGTTTGCGACTCGGCCGTAAAGCTGGTGTCGAATTCGTCGACGGCAACACGGTTCCTGTTCCCCGATACGGACACGGTGACCGGTGCCGGCGCCGCTGCAAAATTGAACGACGTCGGCTTGGCCGGTTGCGGCGCGCGCCATGACAGCAGCCACGGCTGCGCCTGCGCGCCCACCGGCGACTGGCCCGGCTTGGCGGTCGACAAGGTCATCTTCACCTTGCTCCAGTCTTCGCCGGTGTTCTGGATGATGGTTGCCTGGCGTTCCAGGTCGACCGTCGAACCATGCGAATCGAGGCTGGCGCGATAGAGCGCCTTCCAGCCGGCGTTGGCCAGTTGGTAGCTCACCATCAGCGTACCCGCGTTCGCGGCGGTCAGCCGAACCGTGACCTGGCGTGTATCCTTGGTGCCCGATTGCGCGGTGGCCAGGTCGCGCTGCAGCGCCTCGATCTTGCCGGTGATGGCGCGTTGCTGGACGGTGAGTTTTTCGATCTTGAGCAGGGACTCGCTGGCCCCATGGCCCAGGGTGCCGATAATGGCCGCCAAGCCCTTGGCATCGATGCCGGCCGTTGATTTCTGGCCAGCGCCGGCGCCGGCGTCAAAGTGTTCAATGTAATTTTTGACGATGGTTGCCGACTTGATTTCGGCGCCCAATAGCGCATGCTCTTGCGTGAGCGCTTCGATCTTCGCTGCCAGCGCTGCCTCGGCCGGGTTGACTGGCGTGCTGCTTGCCGCTTCCTGCGTCACCACGGCAGCGATGCGAATGCCCGGCGCGCTCTTGACGCGCAGCGTTTGCAGGTCGACATTGGCGGGCAAGCCGGGCAACACGACTTCGGTAGCGCCTGCGCTGACCTGCGCCGTGCGCGTGACGGTGGCGCTGCCTGGATACAGCGTCACGGAAGTGACGGGCGCGCTGACGCCGGCCAGGCATTGCGTGCTCAGCAGGCCGAGGGCACAGGCGGCGATCATGGGGTGGCGCATGGAAAATCCTTTGAAAATGGATGCCGGGACGGCGGGCGGGTCAATCGAAAACAGTTCTGTTATCGAATGAAACGGACCAGGCGCAGAAACGGGGTCAAATTTTCAAGGACTTGCTATTTCCGACATAGGGACCATCTGACAAAAACCGTCATTGACCAGGATTGCCCATGTTTTGGTTCCATCATCCGAAACCGTTCAACCAAAAGGCTGTTGTCATGCAGATCGTGCAGCGCAAGGCGGCAGCTGTGCGCGATACCAGCCTGATTATTCTGGAGAGCGCACCCCAAGGGCCAGATGCAGCGGCGCAATCACCGCCGCTGCTGGTACCAAAAAAACCTTAGCGCGCCGGCTTCTGGAAAGCTTTGGTCAAGGCGTCGGCAGCAAACTGCTCCGCATCCTTGGCTGCCGGAACCACGGCGCCCATGCCAAAGAATTCATGCGCCACGCCGGGGTAGCTTTTATATACGACTGCAACGCCATCTTTCTTCAAGCGGTCCGCGTAAGCTTTCCCTTCCGACAGCAGCGGGTCGATTTCGGCGGCAATCACGGTTGCCGACGGCAAGCCTTTGAGCGTCGTTGCTTTCATTGGCAGCGCGTATGCATTCTTAGGGTCGCCACCGTAATGCTTGAAGAACCACGCCATCATCGGCTTGTTGAGCGGCTTGGCGGCTGCATTTTTCTTGTAGGATGGCGTTTCCATGTCGTCATTGACGACCGGATAAACCAGCAGCTGATGCACCGGCATGGGCTCCTTTTTGTCGCGCGCCATCATCGACACCACAGTGGCCAGGTTGCCCCCGGCGCTCTCGCCGCCCACCGCCACGCGGGTAGCGTCGCCATTGATGCTTTGTGCATTTTTCAGTACCCAGGTGTAGGCGGCATATGCATCGTTGGGTGCGGCAGGGAACTTGTGCTCGGGCGCCTGGTGGTAGTCCACCGCGACAACGACGGCTTTCGCCATTTTTGCCAGCGCGCGCGGCGACGCTTCATAGACCTTGGTGTCGGCAATGACAAAGCCGCCGCCGTGATAGTAGACCATGACCGGGAACGGTCCCTTGCCTTCGGGCGTAAAGATATGGATGGGGAAATCGCCCAGCGGACCGGCGATCATCATGTCCTTGACGGTGACGCCAGCTTCCGGCGCTGTGCTTTTGCCCATATCGGTCAGCACTTTTTTGACCGCGTCGGCAGGAGTTGGCTGCTTGCGGGCTTCTTGCGGGGTGAGCGTTTCGATCGGCTTGCCCCCGAGCGAACCCAATGCGTCGAGCACCTTTTGCATGTGCGGTTCAGCTTTTGGCGCCGTTGCAGGCGCGGCCTGCGCTGTGCAGCACAGTACGGTGGTGGCGGCGGCGGCGGCGATTGATGACATCATCATCTTGGTAGACATGGTATTTTCCTTTGATTGAGCGGCTCTGCACCGCAGTTCGTATTTGTTGAACACCAACTTATACGGTGCATCGGCGCCTTCGTATGTAGTGCAGCTCACATATGAAAGAGAGCCATCGAAGTAGGCAATCCAGTAGGAAATAGAGGTGCGGCTTGTTCAGCCAGTTGCCAGGGAAGTGATGAAACGCCGAACCGCGAGCGCCGCAGTAACGGGAGCGGCTTGCAGCAGCAGGTGCGGTCCAGCGATCGGGACGATGTGCAGCTGCGGTTGAAGCGTGGCGAGATAGCGCGCGGCGCCGGCGGCCACTACCCGATCCTGCGCTGCCTGCAAATAGAGCACCGGCACGACGACGGCGCGCATCAGCGTTGAATAATCGCAGTCGAGTACCGCGCGCAAGCGGGCGCGCATGACCGCCGCACTGACTTTCCCGATCGCTGCACGCAAGGCTTCGCGCAGCAAGGGCGTGGAAGCGGAACCGAGCAAAAGCGGCGCAATCAAACCAGTCAGCGAGGCGGACATGGGCAGCGCACCCAGCACATGCTTGAACAGGGTGAGCGCGGGCGCGGGATTGCGCGCGAAGCTACAGCACAAAATAAGTGCCACCAGGCCGGGCGGCGACGACGCCGCCAGCGCAATGGCAACAGGACCTGAGAATGATTCGCCCAGCAGCACGAAAGGCTGGTCCGGCGGCAAGCGGCAGCGGACAAATGCCGTCAAGAGCGCGTAATCGAGCGGCTCGCCCGGCGGATACGACACGACCAGCGGCACGACCGCGTCGGCCAGCGCCGCGATAAATGCTGCAAACAGCTCGCCGCTCCCGTCCATCCCGGGCAGCAGCACCAGCGTCAATGCTGGCCGCGTCACGCTGCGTGCAGCCGGTTTGCCGTCGGTTTGCCGTCGGTGCGCGATCAGGCGCTGATCTGCACGCCGGCGCCATGCGCCTGCTCGTCCGCATGGTACGAACTGCGCACCATCGCGCCCACGGCCGCGTGCACGAAGCCCATCTTGTACGCTTCGGCCTCGAACATTTTAAAGACGTCAGGGTGCACGTAGCGGCGCACCGGCAAATGGTCGCCCGAGGGCGCCAGATACTGGCCGATGGTCAGCATGTCGACATTGTAGGTGCGCAGGTCGCGCATCACTTGCAGGATTTCTTCGTCGGTCTCGCCAAGGCCGACCATGATGCCGGACTTGGTGACCGCGTTCGGGTACAGCGCCTTGAAGTCGCGCAGCAGTTCGAGCGAGTGCGTGTAGTCCGAACCGGGGCGCGCTTCCTTGTACAGGCGCGGCACGGTTTCGAGGTTGTGGTTCATGACGTCGGGCAGGCCGTCGGCAAAGATCGCCAGCGCCTTGGCCAAGCGCCCGCGGAAGTCGGGCACCAGCACTTCGATGCGGGTCTTGGGCGAGAGCGCGCGCGTCTGCTTGATGCATTCGACAAAGTGGCCGGCGCCGCCGTCGCGCAAGTCGTCGCGGTCGACCGAGGTGATCACGACGTACGACAGGCGCAGCTCGGCGATGGTTCGGGACAGGTTATGCGGCTCGTCAGCGTCGAGCGGATCCGGGCGGCCGTGGCCGACGTCGCAGAACGGGCAGCGGCGGGTGCACTTGTCGCCCATGATCATGAAGGTGGCGGTGCCCTTGCCGAAGCATTCGCCGATGTTCGGGCAGCTCGCCTCTTCGCACACCGTCACCAGCTTGTTGGCGCGCAGGATGTCCTTGATCTCGTAGAAACGGGTCGAGGCCGAAGCGGCCTTGACGCGAATCCAGTCGGGCTTTTTGAGGCGCTCGATCTGGGCGATCGGCACGATCTTGATCGGGATGCGCGACGTTTTGCTGGCGCCTTTTTGCTTGTCGCTGGCGTTGTAGGCGGGGGCGGTGCTGGTATCGGTCTCGGAGGTCATGTCGCTGCGTGCTCGGTTGTATTGTTCGGTTCGGGCTGCGCGCCCACAGTTGCCAATTGCTCTAGCAGTTCGTCGGCCAGCCTGCGCTGCACCTCAACCAGCGGGGCATTGACGCCCATGCTGCGCATGTCGACCGTTTTCAGGCCCGCATAACCGCACGGGTTGATCCAGGAAAAAGGCGCCAAATCCATCGCCACATTGAGCGACACGCCATGGTAGGTGCAGCCGTTGCCGCGCACTTTCAGGCCAAGCGCGGCAATCTTGGCGCCTTTGCACGCCCCATCGGCGATATAAATGCCGGGGGCGCCCGCGATGCGCTCGCCACCAAGATTATACGCCGCCAGCACATTGATGATCGCCTCCTCGATTTTTGCCACGAACTGGCGCGCGTACAGCTTGCCGCCCGGCTTGTTGCGGCGCAGGTCCATCAGCAGGTAAATCACCACCTGGCCTGGGCCGTGGAAAGTCACTTCGCCCCCGCGATCGGTCTGGATGACGGGGATCGCATTGGCTGGAATGCCGGGCCCGGCCAGGACGTGGCCACGATCGGCGCCCAGGCCAAGCGTAAATACGGGCGGGTGTTCGACGATCCACAGTTCGTCCGGCGTGTCGGGCACGCGCGCGTCGGTAAAGGCGCGCATGGCGGCGAAGGTGGTCTCGTAGTCGGCGCGGCCGAGGTCGCGCACGCGCGCGGCGCTGTGGGGTGGCATGGTCAGCGGCGACAACGGTTACATGACGATCTTGACCATCGGATGGGCCGACAGGGCGCGATACAGGTCGTCTAGCTGTCCGCGGCTAATCGCGCGCACCGTGACGGTCAGGCCGGTGTAATTGCCCTGTGCCGAAGGGCGCACTTCCATGCGGCCGATATGAAATGTCGGGTCGAATCCGAGCACGACGTCGATGACCGTCGCGGCGAAATCTTCGTGCGTGGGGCCCATCACCTTGATCGGAAAGTCGCTGGGATACTCGATAAGGGAGTCTTCTGGGGAGATCATACAAAATCCAGTTCTAGAATAAACACAAGGCGCGGCCCGCACAACGGGCCGGCAGGTTCACATTGTAGCCAAAAAGAAGGCCAGCACTTGGCTGGCCTTGCACTTTTACCCGTTTCTGGCGCTAGCGCAGGTCCGTGGCGTCTTCCTTGGCGCGACGGGCTCGTTCCCGCACAGGTCGCTCCGGAGCCGCGTTTTGCTGCTCCGGTTGAGGACGAGCTTGCTGGACTTGCTGAACCGGTTGTTGCGGGGCCGGCTGCGCCTGCTGGACCTGCTGGGCTCTCATTTGCTGCATCTGCTGTTGCTGGATCTGCTGTTGCTGGATCTGTTGCTGTTGCATCTGTTGCATGCGTTGCTGCTGAGCCTGCTGCTGGGCCTGCTGTTGCTGTTGCTGTTGCTGTTGTTGTTGTTGTTGTTGCTGTTGTTGCTGTTGTTGTTGCTGTTGTTGCTGTTGTTGCTGTTGTTGCTGCTGAATGCGCGCCTGCTGCTGGAACGACTCGGCGCCGCGCGCGCGGCGTTCGCGCTCCACGTCGGGATCGCGTTCCTCATCCGAGCGCCTGTAGCGGCTGATGCGCTCGTCGCGGGTCGGCTGCGCCACCACTGGCTGCGATGGCAAGCTTAGGATGACCGCCGGCGCCGGCATAATTGCGGCCGGCGCCGGCGCAACCTGAACTTGCTCCGGCGTGCGCTGGCGGCGGGCGTCGTTGCCAAAGTTGCTCACGCGGCGCGCATCCGGCCCGGCCAGCGGCGACGGCTGTACCTGCACGGCGCCAGCTGAGCTCATGTTGCGCGCAGCCTCCACCTGCTCGCCACGTTCGCGCTCGAACCGCCGCCCGTCGCCTCTGCGTTCGCGTTCCGTCATTTGCGGCGCCGGCGGCATCACCGGCGTGTTGCTGCCGGTGAACAATTGCGCTGGCGACACGGAGCCACGCGGCGCCGTTGGCACCACAACCGTGCCGCGCTGGCGGAACTGTTCGTGCGGCACCACCGTCAAGCCGGCGCGCGGGTGGTCGTCGCGGTACTGCGGTGCGCGGCTGCGGATATCCGGCTGGGCGCTGCCTGCATTGCGGTTCAGGTAGCGCAGATTGTCATGCGCCATGCGGTAGTTCGGTACATAAGCATCGCGCGGGGCCAGCGGATACCAGCCGGTGGCCGGCGCGGCGCGGCGGGTGCTGCCACTGCCAAAATTTGCGTTCCAGTTGTTGCCGCCCACCCAGCCCACCAGTGCCGGCGACCAGATCACGCGCGAAATATTGCGCCCCGGCGCCCAGCACCAGCGCTGATCGACCATGAGCCAGCGGCCATAGTGGAACGGCGCGTAACCCCAGGGCGCATTGTCGACCCAGGTCCAGCCCCATGGCTGCAGGTAGGTCCAGCGGCCGTCACGGTACGGCGCCCAGCCGTAAGGCACATTGCGGGGCGACCATAGCGGGCCGTATTCATTGTCGTTGCGCCAGGCGCCGTTGTAGTCCAGGTCTTCGTAGCCGGTCATTTCGGTGGTGACATAGCGGGCCGACTCGGAGCGCTCATCGCGCTGGTCGCGCAACAGGGCCCATTCGTCAAACCTGTCGCGCACGGCAAAGCCGGTGCGCACGTCGTCCTGGCCGATTTCAGCGCGCTTGCCGGCGCGCACCGTCAGGCGCGAGCCGCCGCCGTCCACTTGCGCCACGCCGCTAAATACGGTGACCTCGGTGCTGTCCTGGCGCCGGCCTGCATCGACCCGAAACTGGCCCGTTTCAAGGAGGCGGATTTCGCCTTGCGGGGTGGTCAGGGTAAAGCCACGCAGCACGTCGGCGTTGCGCACGCGGATGCTGGCGCTGCCGTAGTGCAGATGCAGGCGCAGGCTGTCGTCGTCCAGTTCGGTGATGTCGAGCGCGGAATCGGCGTCCAGGCGCACGGCCGTGGAACCGATCCGGATTTCGGTGCGCCCGTCGCGCCCGGTGGTGACCTGGTTATGCGAGGTAACTGGCCAGTTGACCAACGCGGCGCTGGTTTCGTCGCCCTGCTCGCCGCTGATGCCGACCTGTCCTTGGGACATGGCGATGCGGCCGACCCGGCTTGGGGTGTCGGCCAGTGCCAGCGCGGAACAGGCGGCAAGCACGGCCAGCGTCACGGTGCGAAGGAATCGAGTACTCATCAATGGCTCCAGGAGGATGGTAAAAGGCGGACGCATGCCGACACTTCATTACAACGTATGAGCGACCAGGCGGACAACAGTAATTACAAAGGGTTGCATATCGGCTTGCATGGCGCCGCTACACACCACGTTGGAGCAGGTTCAGTTGGCGCCGCGCTTGACGAAAAACAGGGCGCTTCCCATCAGCACCAGGATGCCGCCGAAGAAACGGTTTTGCTTTTTGACCGCGCCGGCGTCGCGAAAGTAGCGCTGCATCGACGAGGCCAGGAACGCGTAGCCATGCATGACGATGGTGTCGATCGTGACCATGGTGGCGCCCAGAATGAGCAACTGCGGCAGTAGCGGGGCGCCACGCGAAATGAACTGGGGCAGCACGGCAACCATGAAGATGATGCCCTTGGGATTGGTCGCATTGGTCAGGAAACCGGTCGCCACGCGCCGCCGCAGCGACGGATGCGCCTCGGGGGCGTCGCTGTCGGCGGTGGCGGCAGCTTTGGCGCGCCACTGGTTCACGCCCAGGTAAATCAGGTACAGCGCGCCGACGGTCTTGACGATGTTGAACGCGACTTCGGAAGCCAGCAGCAGCGACCCCACGCCGGCGCCGGCAATCGTGAACACCAGCAGCAGGCCAAGTTGCAGGCCGAGCACAGTGGCGCTGGCCTTGCGCACGCCGTACGCCAGCCCGTGCGCCATGGACAATACCGCGCCCGAGCCGGGCGAGACGGCAATGATGGCGCCGGCGATGACGAAGGTGATCCAGGTGGAAAGCAGCATGCGCGGGACGGGAAGAGGGAAAAAAGACGGAAAAAAAGACGGAAAAAAAAGACTGAAAACGTCATGCTGCAAAGCGCAAGCGCGCGGCCCGGGAGACGCAGCCCCGAAGCGAAGAAACCGGTCAGGGACCGGCGCCGTCGCTTCGGGCCGCGCGGGTAGCGATTACTTCTTCTTTGGATTGACCGCAGCCTTCAGGGTCGCGCCTGCCGAGAACTTTGGCGACTTCGATGCAGCGATCTTGATCGGTGCGCCGGTCGATGGATTGCGGCCCTTGCGTGCAGCGCGCTTGGCAACGGAGAAGGTACCGAAACCGGTGATACCAACCGTATCGCCCTTTTTCAGGCGCTCGGTGATGATTTCGAGCATGGTGTTTACTGCGCTGTTAGCTGCCACGCCGGACATTTCCGTACGCTTTGCAAATTCTGCAATCAGTTCGCCTTTTTTCATACAATCCTCCCGAGTTAAAAGAGCGGGAAGATTAGCATAATTATTGCCACGTGTAACAAATTCCGAAAGCCATCCTTAAAAGCAGGCCCCGCTGTGACTGGATCACGACGTTTCGGGGTACGCTTTTTGCGCCATTTACTGGCCTGCTTCGATGCGCCGCCGCGTTTACTCGGCCAGCGCAGCTTCCATGCGGGGCACGGCCAGGCGCGTGCGCAATGCCGCATTGATCAGCGTCTGGTATCCCTTGCCGCTTTGCTCGGACAAGGAACGGAACGTTTCGAGCACTTCGTCGTCCAGATAAATGGTGATGCGCGTCTTGCGTTTGACGGGGCGCGCAGGGCGCGCGGCAACGGGATGCTGGATGGCTGGGTGCGGCTGGTTCAGGTCGGTATTCATGTCGATTCCTCGTTGAGCATCAATGAAGTGAAGCTTTTCCGGTGTAACAGCTGGATGCGGGGCCGGTGGCGCTGCATGGTTCAAACTATACGTATGCACGCGCCAGGCGGTGTTGAAAAGCGACGAGTTGCAGGAATCGGGGGATGAAATGCGAAAAAACGCGCTGGCCCGCACCACGGCTGGCCTGCCCGAGTCGGGTAAAATGTGATTTTTCGACCAGAGCGGGGCATTACACATGGCAAGCAGCTTGCTGGCATTGATCGACGACATCGCCTCCATCCTCGACGACGTCGCGGTACTGAGCAAGGTGGCGGCCCAGAAAACGGCGGGAGTGCTGGGCGACGACCTGGCGCTCAACGCGCAGCAAGTGTCGGGCGTCAACCCGGACCGCGAAATTCCCGTCGTGTGGGCGGTGGCCAAGGGTTCGTTCATCAACAAAGCGATCCTGGTGCCGTCGGCGCTGGGCATCAGCGTGTTTGTGCCCTGGGCGATCACGCCGCTGCTGATGGTGGGCGGCGCCTATCTGTGTTTCGAGGGCTGCGAAAAGCTGGCGCACAAATTCTTGCACAGCAAGGAAGAAGACGCCAAACACCACGATGAGCTGGTCAAGGCGCTGTCGGACCCGTCGGTTGACTTGTGCGCGCTGGAAAAGGACAAGATCAAAGGCGCCGTGCGCACCGACTTCATCCTGTCGGCCGAGATCATTGTCATTTCGCTCGGCACGGTGGCTAACGCGACGCTGCTGACCAAGCTTGGCGTGCTGGTCGCCATCGCCATCGTGATGACCGTCGGCGTCTATGGCCTGGTGGCGGGCATCGTCAAGATCGACGACCTCGGCTTGCATCTGAAGGAAACGAGCAGCAAGCTGATGCAACGCATCGGCAACTTTTTGCTGATGGCAGCACCAAAACTGATGCGTCTGCTGACCATCGTCGGCACGGCGGCCATGTTCATGGTCGGCGGCGGAATCCTGGTGCACGGGGTGGCGGCCTTGGGTCACATGTCGGAGGCAGCCTCGGCGTGGGCTGGCGCGGCGCCTGCCGTGGGCCGCGTGCTGGGGCCGGTTGTGTCGACCCTGTTCTCGGCCGCCGTAGGTCTGGTCGCCGGCGCGCTGGTGTTGCTGGCCGTGACCGGCGCCACGCGCCTGTTCAAGCGCAAGGCTTGAATATTGGGCAGGACGCAACGCGTCCTGCCATTCTGACGTAAATAAATAACACTGTTGTTAATTGGAGATCAAATCTGCGCGGGATTTGACTTTGGATGGCGCACGCTCCAGTATCGCCGTAGGGTTATTGGCAAGTTATTGGCAACTTATTGGCAACTTATTGACAAATAGGATGTACCACTCCATGAGGGAACTCCATGCATGTACGCTTGACGCCTGAAAAACACATCCTCGCTGTCGCCATCGGCGCCTTGTGCGCCAGTTCCGGGGCGCTGGCCCAGATGCCCCCGCCCACGGCGGTGGCCGATGCGGCCACGGTAATCGTCACCGGCACCCGCGTTGCCAACCGCACCGCGTTCGACACCACGTCCCCGGTCGACATCATCTCGGCCGAGTCGCTCAAGATCAGCGGCGTGACCGAAATTAACCAGGCGCTGTCGGTCGCGCTGCCCTCGCTCAATTTTCCCCGTCCCGGCCTGGCCGACGGCACCGACACGATCCGCCCGGCCACGTTGCGCGGCATGGGCCCGGACCAGACGCTGGTGCTGGTCAACTCCAAGCGGCGCCACGCGTCGGCGCTGATCAACGTGAACGGCACGATCGGGCGTGGCGCCTCCTCGGTTGACCTCAATACCATTCCAACGGCCATCGTCAAGACCATCGAAGTGCTGCGCGACGGCGCCGCGGCCCAGTACGGCTCGGACGCCATTTCCGGCGTTGTCAACGTGCGCCTGCGAACCAACCGCGACGGCGGCGAAGCGAGCGTCACCTATGGCGCGCGCGTGACCGAGTACGATTTCCTCGCCGATGTAGCGAGCGCCGGCGGCAGCTGGACCAACCAGACCTCGCGCAAGCGCATCGACGGCCAGAGCACCACCGTCAGCGCCTGGAAGGGGTTGCCGTGGGGCGAGAGCGGCCACATCACGCTGGCGGCCGAATTCAAGGACCAAAAGCACACCGAGCGCAGCGGCTACGACATGCGCCAGCAATACCCCAAGATCGGCACCGCTTTCGACCCGCGCGAAAACACCATCAACCGCTTCAACGCCTACTACGGCGAGCCGGAAATGCAGCAGGCCACGCTGTTCGCGAATGCCGGCAATACGCTGGGCAATGGCGTGAAAGTCTACGGCTGGTCCAGCTACCAGAAGCGTGAAGCGAAGTCGGCCGGGCAGTTCCGGCGCGCGCTGGACGACCGCAACATCCTGTCCATTTATCCGGACGGTTTTTTGCCGGTGATCGCCCCCACGGTGGACGACTTTGCCGTTACCGGCGGGCTGACCTGGATGACGGGCGAGTGGAACATGGATGCGTCGCTCGGCTACGGCAAGAACAAGATGTCGTTCCAGATTGAAAATACGCTGAACCGCTCGATCGGGCCCACCAGCAAGACCGAGTTTGACGCCGGCGGTTTTTCATACGACCAGACTGTGTTTAACCTGACGGGCGTGCGCGCGCTGACGATGGCAGGCCTCGCCTCGCCGCTGAACGTGGCGCTGGGCATGGAAGCGCGGCGCGAAGGCTACGCTCTGTTCGCCGGCGAACCGGACTCCTACCGCCAGGGTGGCGCGCTGCTGGCCAATGGCGGCGTGTCGGCCCCGGGCGCACAAGTGTTTCCCGGCTTTCAGCCAGCTAACGAATCTGACACCAGCCGCACGGCGGTGGGCGCGTTTGTCGATGTCGAGGCGAACCTGACGGAAAAACTGTTGGCGTCGGTCGCCGTGCGCGGCGAGCATTATTCCGACTACGGCAATAGCCTGGCCGGCAAGCTGTCGAGCCGCTACGACTTTACCAAGCAGTTCGCGGTGCGCGGCTCGGTGCAAAACGGCTTCAGGGCGCCGTCGCCGCAGCAGCAAAACTTTACGACCACGTCGACCAACTTCATCAATGGCGTGCCGTTCGAGATCACCACCTTCAAGCCGACGGACCCGATTGCCGTTGCTTTTGGCGCCAAGCCGCTGGAGGCGGAAAAGTCGGTCAACCTGTCGCTGGGCGCCGTGGCGCGCTTTGGTAGCGCCAATTTAACGATCGACGCGTACCGTATCGAGGTCGACAATCGCATCGTGCTGTCGGAAAACCTGACCCAGGCCAACGTGCGCGCCTACCTGGTGCAGCGCGGCTTTGCCGGCGGCGGCGGCCGCTTCTTCATCAATGGCGTCGACACCACCACCAAGGGCGTCGATGTGGTGCTGGGCTGGCCGCTGAACGCCGGTACAGCGGGCAAATTCGACTTCACGCTGGCGGCCAACCTCACCAAGACCGAAGTGACCCGGGTTCCGGAGACGGCCGAACTGTCGGCGCTCAACCCGGCGCCGCCGCTGTTTGCGCGCGTAAATATTCTGTCGTTCGAGCGCGGCCAGCCGAAAAACAAGCGCAACGCCAGCGTCAACTGGAAGCTCGGCAAGCTTGGCGCAACGCTGCGCGCCACGCGCTACGGCGAAGTGTTTTCGCCCAGCGTGGCCCCGGCGCCGGACGTGACGATGAAGCCGAAAACCGTGGTCGACATGGAAGCGCGCTACGCCGTCACGAGCAAGGTGAACTTGGCGCTCGGTGCGGACAATGTGTTTGACGCCTATCCGGAATCAGTTTCACTGCTGATCAATACTACCGGCAATACGCCGTTTTCCAATTACGCGCCGTATGGCCGCAGCGGGCGCTTTGTGTATGCGCGCGCTTCGTACGCGTTTTAAAAAACCGCCGCCCATCCTTGCCGCAGCAGGATGATGCGGCCACAAACAGCAGCGCGAAGATCAGCTCGCGCGCGCTGTGCAGCCGTTCCTCGGGGCCGGTGCCCGCTTGCGCCGGGATGCGGGCGATCAGCTCGTGGTTGACGATCACGTCCGCCCCGCCGATCAAGCCATGCGCGGCCAAGGCGAGCACAAACGGTTCCATGGCCGGCGCTTAATGCATATGGTCGCGCCGGACGGCAACCGCGCCGGCCGCCAGCCCAAGCGCAAAGGCGCCGTAGACCAGCGCCAGCGCTGGTGTCGAGAGCCGCTTTTCATAGCCGGGATGCAAGCGCTGCGGGGTTAGCTGATAATCGGTAAAGCAGGCTACCGCCGACGCCGCGGTCGACGCCGCCAGCGTGGCGGGAAAGTCGCTCTTGTCGAGCCTGGCGCCGAGGAAGCGTTCGAGCAGCACGGCCCAGAACGTGGCGCTGGCGTGGTGGATGACGTAGCCGACCAGCGTATGGCGCACCGACGTTTCATTGTGCCGGGCCGCTTCGTCGCCCCAGATCCAATGGCTCACCGCATTGGTGGGCGCGGCCATGCTGCCGGTTTCGCGCTGTCCCATGGCGGCCAGCGCCACTGTCGAGAGCACGCTGGCAGAGCTGCCGGACACGAGAGCCCGTTGCATGGCTTTTTCCCAAGATTGCATATATTCTCCTGGTCTAATTCGGGTTGAACTCGGCGTCGAAACATGTATCTATCATCAAAACCCGAGCGGGAGAACGCATGCGCATCTTGCTGACAGGAGCAAGTGGATTTATTGGAAAACACGTGCAGGCCACCTTGCTCGCCCAAGGGCATCACGTGCTCTGCGCCATGCGCTCGCCGCCCAAGGGCGCCAATGCCCGCCTGACGTACATCCATGCCGACTTCACGCAGGATACCGACAAATCGCTCTGGCTGGCGCGCCTTCGCGACGTCGATGTGGTGATCAATGCGGTCGGGATTTTTCGCGAGCAAGGGCGCCAAAGCTTCGCCGCACTGCATACCGATACGCCGTGCGCGCTGTTTGCCGCCTGCGCGGAATCGGACAGCGTGCAGCTGGTGATTCAGCTGTCTGCGCTGGGGGCCGACAACAATGCCGATACGCCCTATCACCTGAGCAAAAAGGCGGCCGACGATTACCTGGCGCGCTTGCCGCTGCGCGCCTTTATCGTCCAGCCGTCGCTGGTCTACGGCAGGAGCGGCGCCAGCGCGCGCATCTTCAAGACGCTGGCGAGCATGCCGTTTAGCGTGCGCTTCGGCAAAAGCGCGCAGCTGGTGCAGCCCATCCACGTGGACGATGTGGCCGACGCCGTGGCCAGCCTGGTGCGCCAGCCGTTGCCGGTGGGGCCAGACGGCGGCACGGCGCGCCGCGTGGCGCTGGTGGGGCCGCGGGCGCTGCCCTTTTCCGACTACCTCGCGCTGCTGCGCGCGGGCATGGGGCTCGGGCGCCTACGTGTGCTGCGCCTGCCCGGCGCGCTGGCGCGGCTGATTGCGCGCTTGCGGATCGGCATGCTCGACCCGGACGCCTTGCGCATGCTCGAGCGCGGCAACAGCGCCGACCCGGCGCCTACGGCGCGCCTGCTGGCGCGCGCGCCGCGCGCACCGGCCAGCTTTATCGACGACCCGGACGCGGAACGGGTGCGGGCCAAGCTGGGCTGGCTGCTGCCCGTGCTGCGCATGTCGGTGGCTCTGGTCTGGCTGGCGACGGCGCTGGTATCGGCAGGGCTGTATCCTGCCGAGCAAAGCTACCAGTTGCTTGAGCGCACTGGCGTGCCGCCCGAACTCGCGCCGCTGATGCTGTACGGCGCGGCCGGCCTGGACTTGTTGCTGGGGCTGGCCTGCCTGCTGATGAAGCGCCGGCGGTCATTGTGGCTGGCGCAACTGGGGCTGATCGGCTTTTACAGCGTTGTCATCGCGATCAAACTGCCGGAGTTTTTGCTGCATCCGTATGGGCCGCTGACCAAAAACCTGCCCATGCTCGCCGCCATCTGGCTGCTTTACGAACTCGAGGAAAAATAAGATGGAATACATGGTTGTCAAATGGCTGCATATCCTGTCGTCGACTTTTTTGTTTGGCACCGGCATTGGATCGGCTTACTACATGCTGTTCACCAGTATCAGCCGCGACGTGCGCGCCATTGCCGTGGTCAGCCGCTTTGTGGTGCTGGCCGACTGGATTTTTACCACCAGCACCATCGTGATCCAGCCGCTGACGGGGTTTTACATGATCTACGTGGCCGGCTATCCGCTCAGCAGCCGCTGGATCATGTACTCGATCGGCCTGTATTTTCTGGCCGGGGCGTGTTGGCTCCCCGTGGTGTGGATTCAGCTCAAGATGCGCGACATGGCGCAGCTTGCCGCGCGCGACGGCACGGAACTGCCGGCCCAATACTGGCGCTACCTGCGCCTTTGGGTGGTGTTGGGAATTCCCGCGTTCGTTGCGCTGGTGATCGTGTTCTGGCTGATGGTGGCCAAGCCGGTGTAAGGCAGGTGCCAATAATGGCGCCCTTGCGCAGACATAAGCGCGCGCTATTGCCCACTTCGCATGTTTCGACTATCATGGAAATATAGAACATGGAGTAGCCAATGCAAACCAAACCCGTACTCGCCGCCCTGGCCGCCCTCGCACAGGAGTCTCGCCTGGCCGTCTTTCGGCTGCTGGTGCAGGCCGGACCCGCGGGCATGTCTCCCGGCAAAATCAGCGAACAGCTGGCCATCCCACCGTCGTCGCTATCGTTTCACCTCAAGGAACTGACCCACGCCCAGTTGCTCACCCCTTCCCAGGAAGGGCGCTACATCATCTACGCAGCCAATTTCGCCACCATGAACGGCGTGATCGGCTTTTTGACCGAGAATTGCTGCGGCGGCAATCCGTGCCTGCCCGTTTGCAACCCGGCCCTACAGGCAGGAGCATGACGTTCGCGCGCCGCCTGCTGGCCGAAGGCCTGGGCACGGCCCTGTTGCTGGCCATTGTGGTCGGGTCCGGCATCATGGGCGAGCGGCTGGCCGGGGGCAACGCCGCCATCGCACTGCTGGCCAACGCGCTGGCCACCGGCGCCGGGCTGGTCGCGCTGATTTTGATGTTTGGCACCATCTCCGGCGCCCACTTCAACCCGGTCGTGACCTTGTCGGAGGCCTGGCAAGAGAACATGCCGCGCCGGGAAGTGCTGCCCTATATTGCGGTCCAGGTGGCCGGCGCCTTTGCCGGCGTGATGGCCGCACACGCCATGTTCGACCTGGCGCTGTTGTCCGCATCGGCGCACGCGCGCACGGGAGGCGGACAATGGTTCAGTGAGTTCGTCGCCACCTTCGGCCTGCTGGCGGTGATCATCGGCTGCTCGCGCAGCCGCCCGGCGATGACGCCGTTCGCCGTGGCGACCTATATCACCGCGGCCTACTGGTTCACCGCATCCACCTCGTTCGCCAATCCTGCGGTGACGCTGGCGCGCGCGGCCACCAACACTTTTGCCGGCATCCGTGCGGGCGATACCCCGGCCTTCATCGGCGCCCAACTGGCGGGCGCGGCCGCGGCCACGCTGGTCATGGGCTGGCTGCATCCGGCCGCGCCGCGCGACGCCACCGTCGCCGGCACAGTGGCGCCGGGCGACTTTCGCGACGCGCCGCCCCGTACCGGCGCCACGCATACCTGACTGCGGCGCGGCTCATACCTACGCCCCGCCCGGCGCCGGGAAAACAGGCGGGTGGTCAATATTGCTATAATTGCCAGTTGAAGCAAACATAGCGGAAGGATATTGATCGTGAAAAATTTACTGCTGGCTGGATTGTTGGTGCCCGTGTTGGCGCTGGCAAGCGAAGGGATGGACGGCGTCCCGGTGGGTGGCATCGTGCTCAATAACACTGATCGCATCGCGCTCAAGAAACAAGTGATCGGCATCAGCCGCACGCTCGTCAGCGCCGACTATGAACTGCTCAACGAATCGGCCAGCGAACTGGAAGAGACGATTACCTTTCCATTGCCGGAATACCCGGCCCGGCAAGAAGGCAGCACCTATTACGGCGAACCGAGCAACCTGATGATCACCGTCGACGGCAAGCCGGCCAAGTTCAAGACCGTGATGACGGCCAAGTACAAGGACGCGAGCGTCACGGCGCAACTGCGCAAACTGGGCTTGACCGATGCGCAGATCGCCTACAACCCGGCCTTTGGCGTGGAGCTTGCGTTCAATCCGCTCACGCCGAACCAGGAACTCATGTTGGGCAAACAGAACCTGTGGACCAAAAACGCGGCCGGCGTTGCGGGGCCCGCCTGGACAGTGCAGATCAGCTATGTATGGAAGCAAAAATTTGCGCCCAAGTCCACCGTGCGCGTGCACCATGTGTATCGCCCGTTCGTCACCACAGGGGCGGCGACGTGGGATGTGCAAGGCGATTTCACCACCAAATATTGCGCCGACAAGGCTTTCATGGGCGCCTGGAAAAAGGCCAAAGCCAAGGCGGGCAACAATAACGTCGAAGGCAAGCAAGTCCATTACCTGCTCAAGAACGGCAATGCATGGAAAAACGGCATTGAGGACTTTACGCTGAACGTTACCAAGCTCGAAGCGGGTGAGCTGGTCAGTCTGTGCTTCCCGGGCAACGTGCGCAAGCCCGAAGCCAAGACCTTCCAGTTCCACCAAACCAATTTCCGGCCCAAGCAGGATCTGGACGTCTATTTTGGCAATATGGGCGAAGCCAAGATCAAGAACAACAGCGGCGTTATGCCATCCCTGATCCGCTAGGAGCGGGTGAAGCGCTGGCGGAATGCAGGTCTTGCCCTTTTCCGCCCTACGTTTTCCACGGACCGTAGCGCGGAAAAAGCGCAGCGCATTGCGCCACGGATTACGCTGCTTGCTTCTCGTCGCGCAACTCGCGCCGCAAGATCTTGCCGACGTTGGTTTTCGGGAGCTCGTCGCGGAACTCGATGTACTTCGGCTTTTTGTAAGCGGTAAATTGCGCCTTGCAAAATTCCATCAACTGTTCGGCGGTCAGCGACGCATTCCTGCGTACCACAAACAGTTTGATTGCCTCGCCGGAATGGTCATCGGTCACGCCGATGCAGGCGCACTCGAGCACGTCCGGATGGGCGGCGATGACGCCTTCGATTTCGTTCGGATACACATTAAAGCCCGACACCAAAATCATGTCTTTCTTGCGATCGACAATGCGGGTGTAACCGCGCTCGTCCATGATGCCGACGTCGCCCGACTTGAAGAAGCCGTCGGCCGTCATGACCTTGGCCGTTTCGCCGGGATTGTTCCAGTAGCCGGCCATGACTTGCGGCCCGCGAATGGCGATTTCGCCGGGCTGGCCCAGCGCCACGGGTTGGCCGTCGTCGTCCAGGATGGCCACTTCGGTAGAGGGAATCGGCAAGCCGATAGTCCCGGTGTAGGCCAAGGCGTCAGCGGGATTGCTGGTCGCGCCGGGCGAGGTTTCGGACAGGCCGTAGGCTTCCAGGATCGGGCACCCGGTCATCTTGACCCAGCGCTCGGCCACGGCCTTCTGCACCGCCATGCCGCCGCCCAGTGAAATCTTGAGTCCCGAAAAATCGAGCTTGGCAAATTGCGGATTGTTCATCAGGCCGTTGTACACGGTATTCACGGCCGGGAACATGTTGAACTTGTACTTCTGCAGCTCCTCGATGAAGTCCGGGATGTCGCGCGGGTTGGGAATGAGCACGTTCATCGCCCCCCAGCGCGTTCCCATCAGGCTGCACGCCGTGAGCGCGAAAATGTGGTACAGCGGCAGAGCGCAGACGATGGTCATGGCGTCGACCTGGGGCGGCTTGGCCAGCGCAGGCTGGATCCAGGCATCGTTTTGCAGCACGTTGGCGATCACGTTGCGATGGGTCAGCGTCGCCCCTTTCGAGACCCCGGTAGTGCCGCCCGTGTACTGCAGAAAGGCGACGTCAGCGTGAGTGAGGGTGACTGCCGACAAGGGCATGCGCGCGCCTTGCGCGAGCGCCTGCTTGAAGGTGACGGTATTGGGCAGCGAAAACTCCGGCACCATTTTCTTGACGGTGCGCACCACAAAATTGACGAGCATGCCTTTCAGCGTGCCCAGCATGTCGCCCATGCTGGCCACCACGACATGCCTGACGGCGGTTTTCGCGATGACCCGTTCGAGCGTGGTGGCAAAATTTTCCAGCACGATAATCGCTTCCGCCCCCGAATCCTTGAGCTGATGTTCAAGTTCGCGCGGGGTGTACAGGGGATTGACGTTGACGACGGCAAAACCGGCGCGCAAGATGGCGGCCACGGCGACCGGATACTGCAGCACATTGGGCATCATCACGGCCACGCGCGCGCCTTGTTTCATGCCGCGGCTTTGGAGCCAGGCGGCCAGTTTCTTCGATTGCGCATCGAGCTCGCCGTAGGTGAGGTAGGCATCCATGCACACGTAGGCATTACGCGAAGCAAACTTCTGGAACGACTCTTCCAGCAAATGCACCAGTGAGGTGTACTGCGCGGTATCAATTTCCGCAGGAACGCCCTGGGGATAGGACGCCAACCAGATTTTATCCATTGTCTGCCTCTACGCTGTGATGGTGCCGGGATAAACGAACGCTTGCTCTATAGCGAAAGAATATCTTAGCGACAACCCTTATAGTTAGCACGTTTTCAATAGTCCCCAAAAAGCAACAAAAACAGCAAATCTCCCCCAGTGTGGAATGCAGGGAGGATTTAAGGCCGGGTGTGTTCGTAGAGGATCAGGCAGCCGATGCCGATCAGGATCAGGCCGCCGGCCAGCTCGGCGCGCTTGCCGGCGATCAGGCCCAGCACCCGCCCCAGCATGACGCCCATCGTGACCATGATGAAGGTCGATACGCCGATCGCCAGCGCGGTCAGCATGATGTCGGCGCCCATGATGGCCAGCCCGACACCCACCACCATGGCGTCGATGCTGGTGGCAAAACCGGTCAGCGCAAGCAGCCAGAAGCTGTGGCTTTGCGGTTTCTCTTCTTCGGGCGCATCGTCCGACAGCCCGGCCCGGATCATCATGGCGCCAATAGCGCTCAGCAGAACAAACGCAATCCAGTGGTCCCACGCAGCCACATACGGGGCGGCAACGCGTCCCACCAGCCAGCCGACAATCGGCGTGAGTCCTTCGATGACACCAAAGATCAATCCGGTGCGTAAGGCTTCGCGCCATTGCGGCTTGTGCAGGGCCGCGCCTTTGCCGACGGCGGCCGCAAAGGCATCGGTGGACATGGCGAGCGAGAGGGCGGCGGTGGCGGCGAAATTCATGGGGCAGGTACGGGTAATGGAATTGCCCGGGAGAATAGCACCGATTCACCCCCGGCAGCGGCGCGCCCTGACGCCACCGCGCCACAGGGCGCACCTTTTTCCATCATGGGCTGGGCTTGCTGCGTGCCGCATCATCGGTTGCTGTGTCGATGACAATAAAGTAGTAATACTACGTAAACAGTTTGACGAAATTCCATTAACTGAAGTACATTTTGAAATGCCGGCATGCTTCAAACCGGTGCTCTTCGCTTAAGTTCTTAAGTAGTATTAATACGCATTCGCTACCTATGACCCCGATAACGGGGCACCTTTGAGACGCACTACACATTTCCTGTCCTTTGCATTCTGGCCTCGCCAGGCGATTTTTCACGCCTGTGCGGTTGTTCAACGCTGGATCGCCTGGCAGGGGCTATTCAACGTTCGACCATCGAGGACCAAAACATGCATTTCAAGAAGAAACCACTGATTCTGTGGCTTGCCGCAGCGCTGGCAAGCCCGGGCGCATTCGCGGCCACCAGCACGGTCTATTACAAGAGCGCCACGTCGTGGACCAGTTCATACATTCACTACGGCATCAACGGCAGCTGGACAGCCGTTCCCGGGGTGGCGATGGACAGTGCCAGCTGCGCCGGGTGGAAGGTGAAGACTGTCGAGCTGGGCAGCGCGAGCAGTTTTACGGTCGCCTTCAACAATGGCGCCGGCGCCTGGGACAGCAAAAACGGCGCGAACTATGCCATCGCAACGGGTACCTTCCAGGTAAGCGGTGGCGCTGTCACCAGCGGCAACCCATGTCCCGTTGACCTGACCCTCCCCACCGTGCCGACAAATGTGGCGAAAAGCAATGTGACCAGCACTGGCGTGACGCTGACCTGGACTGCGTCGACCGATAACACTGGCGTGGCCGGTTATGAGGTCTATCGCAACGGCGTGCGTGTCGGTATTCCGACGGGCACCATCTTTACCGACAGCACGCTGACCGCAGCGACCGATTATGCGTACACGGTGCGCGCGCGCGACACTTCAGGCAACTTCTCGGCCTACAGCAGCGCTGTCGCCGTCCGCACCGCCAACGGCGGAACCAACACGGCGCTTGTCTACTACTACACCAAGACGCGCGGCTGGCCCGCCGCCTTCATCCACTACCAGATGAATGGCACCTGGACTGCCACCCCCGGCACCGCCATGAGCGAAACGGCATGCACCGGCTGGGCCAAAAAAACCATCGCCCTGGGCAACGCTGCCAGCATCACGGCTGCGTTCAACAACGGCAGTGGCAGCTGGGACAGCAACAATGGCGCCAACTACAGCATCGGCGTGGGAGCCACAACGGTGAAGGATGGCGTGGTATCCGCAGCGGCAAGCGATCCATGCCCGGCGCCCGACACCGAAAAGCCCACGGTGCCGCAAAGCGCGGCGGCCACGGCGCAAGGCACGGCCGTCACGCTGAAGTGGACCGCGTCGACCGACAACGTGGCCGTCAGCGGCTACGAGATCACCCGCAGCGGCGTCGCGGGCACGGTGGTTTTGGTGAGCAGCACCAACGTGCTGACCGATTCGGGCCTGCTGCCGCGCACCGCCTACACTTACACCATCAAGGCGCGCGATGCAGCGGGCAACGTATCGGCGGCCAGCGCTGCGGCATCGGTCACGACGGGCGATGCCGTGGTGGTCGCGCCGGGCACGCCACTTGGCACCGACATGCGCGAAGAGTCGATTTATTTTGTGATGACGGCGCGTTTCTTCGACGGCGACAGCAGCAACAACCGGGGCGGCAGCCAGCACGTCAATTCGGGCAATGTGGCCCACGACGACCCCATGTTTCGCGGCGACTTCAAGGGCCTGATCGACAAGCTCGACTACGTCAAGGCGCTCGGTTTTTCCGCCATCTGGATCACGCCGGTCACGCTGAACCGCTCGGACTACGATTATCACGGCTACCATACGTACGACTTTTATCAGGTCGATGCCCGGCTCGAATCGCCCGGCGCCAGCTACCAGGATCTGATTAACGCGGCCCATGCCAAGGGGATCAAGATCATACAGGACATCGTGATCAACCACAGCTCGCGCTGGGGCGCCAAGGGCTTGTTTACCCCCAAGGTGTTTGGCATCCGCGACACCAAATGGTCGAGCTTTTACGACCTGCCCAATCCAGATTTCACCTATAACGGCCTGGCGATCGAACCGACCTCCGGCAAAAGTTATTACAACGGCGACCTGTGGTCCACGCCGGAGCCGGCCGGAAATACGTGCCGCTCCTGGGGCGTGCCGACAGCCACCGGCTACAACTGCCAGTGGCCGAGCGCGACCTCGGGCATGTTCCCGACCAAGTACTACCATGCGTGCTGGATCGGCAATTGGGAAGGCGAAGATTCGCGCAGTTGCTGGCTGCACGAGGACCTGGCGGACTTCAACACCGAAAACGCGGAAGTGCAGCAGTACCTGCTGGGCGCCTATCAGCGCTTCATCGACATGGGTGTGGACGGCTTCAGAATCGATACCGCGGTGCACGTGCCACGGGTGACCTGGAACCGCCGTTTCCTGCCGCAATTACAGGCGCGGGCACAGGCGCGCTTTGGCGAAAAAGGCAAAAACTTCTACATGGCAGGTGAAGTGGGTGCCTTCGTCAATGACAAGTGGAACCGCGGTTCGGTGAACCATTCGGCGCAGTTCTTCACCTGGAAGGAACGCAAGGACTATGTTGCCGACGATGTGCAGGCCGCGCTGGACCAGTTCAACTATGAGAACAACCTGGGCACCGCTGGCCAGCCGACATCGACCAATGCAATTTTGTCCGGCAACTCCTACCATGCGCCTGACCGCAGCAAATTCTCAGGCATGAACATCATCGACATGCGCATGCACATGAACTTTGGCGACGCCAACAACGCCTTCTGGAACGGCAAGGACTCGGACGACAGCGTCAACGACGCCACCTACAATATGGTGTACGTGGACTCGCATGACTTTGGGCCGAACAAATCCTCGACGGCCTACGCAGGCGGCACTGCGGCGTGGGCGGAGAACATGAGCCTGATGTGGACGTTCCGCGGTATCCCGACCTTGTACCAGGGTTCGGAAATCGAGTTCCAGGCCGGCAAGCAGATCGATTGCGGCCCAACCTGCGCTCTGGAGACCACACGGCGCGCCTACTTCGGCAAGCATATCGAGGGTAGCGTCACGGCCAGCGACTTTGGGGTTGCAGCGTCAGCTTCCGGCGCCGTGGCGACAACCTTGAGCACTCCGCTGGTGCAGCACGTACAGCGCCTGAACCAGATTCGCCGGAAAATTCCTGCGTTGCAGAAGGGCCAGTACTCGACGGAAGACGTTTCGGGGAACATGGCCTACAAACGGCGCTATACGCTCGGCGCGGTGGACAGCTTTGTACTCGTGTCGGTCAGCGGCGGTGCGACGTTCAATGCCATCCCTAACGGCACCTACAAGGATGCGGTCACCGGCGATGTGAAGGTCGTCACTGGCGGCAGCTTGACCACGTCCGTGTCCGGCCAGGGTAACGCGCGCATCTATGTGCTGGACTTGCCGGGCAACCCGGCGCCCGGTAAGATTGGCGTCAACGGTCCCTTCCTCAAGTAAGGCCGGCGGCGGGAGTGCTGTGGACCATGACAGCACTTCCGCCCGCAGACCTGTTGCTTAAACCTACGCTTGCGAACGGAGCCAAGCGTGAAACAGGCGCATAATCGCCTGACAGATACAGCAATTCGGAAGGTTCATCATGAACATCCCCCTGGTTTCCTCCGCGCCAATGGGCGCTGCCGCCCTCATCACTCCTATTACCGCAACGCAAGTGTCAGCCGCCGGGCAAACGCAGGCCGCCGCCGCGCTCGTGGCGCAGACAACGGTCGACCTGTCGCCGCTGGGGCGTTTCCTGTCGGCGGTAACGCTGTTCCAGAAGCGCTTGCTCGAACTGCAGGCCAACCCGGCTGCCGGCGAAGCGCAAGCAGCCTCGGAAGAGTCGATCGCCGCGCTCGCCAGCTCTGCCGTCGCGCTATCCGCAAGCGCCAACGATCTGCAGGCCAGCCTGATCACGGGAACTTCCGACGACCCATCGCTGGCCACGCTGTTCAGCCAGCAATTTAACGCGCAGGGCGCCGACGACAGTGCCGACCTTGCCGCCATCGGGCTGACCTTGACATCCGATCCGGGGCAGGCCGCGGTGTTGAAAGTGGACACTGCCGTGCTGCAGTCCGCGCTCGGTACCGACCCCGCCGGCGCCACGGCCCTGCTCGAACGTACCGCTGCCGCGTTCGGCGTGCTGACCAGGGTTGCCGCCGAGGCAGGCGTGGACCCCACGGTGCTGTTGGCGGACGACAGTGCCGTTGCGGGCCTGCCGACGCCGGCCGCCAATCAGGATGCTCAGGCACTGCCGGAATTTGCCGCCCCCATTCCTGCACAAGGCACCGACGACGCATTTCTGCAAGAATTATTAGCTGAAACACCCAAGCCTGTGCTGGCGCTGTCACAGGCGCCGCCGCCGGCGGTGGCCGAAGCCAACGCCAGTTTTGCAGCCGAGCGTGCCGCGGACAACGCAGTGTCGACGTTGCCACCGACTTTGCCACCGACTTTGCCACCGACTTTGCCATCAACTGCACCCGCCATTGCCTCCTATGCGGCGGCGGTAGCATCGGCAGTGGACGATGCTGCACAGACCAACGCCGGCGCCCCGCGCCCCGTCGCCGAAGCAGACAAACCCACGCTGCCGCTACAGGCAAGCGCGCAGACGGCGCGCATGCTCGACGAACAGGCCGTGGAGAACAACGCGGCGCAACGCGGCGCGAACAACCTGATCGCCGATAGTATCGAAGCCGAACGCGACGCCAACGAACGCATTACCAACGCCATCGCGGCGGGACGTGCCACGCAAGCGGGGGCCGCGCAGACCAGGGAGAGCGCAGAGGCGGCCGCCATGCGCGCTACCGACAATGCGCTCGAGCAACGTCGCCTGGACGAGGAGGGCGCGCAAACCCGGCTTGGCCAAGCCCTGGAAGGGCGCCGGTTTGCCAAAGCACCGGAACTTGCCGAACCGGCCGAACTCGGGGCGCCGCTGCGCGATCGCCTTGTTGCCGCAGTTGTCCAGCCCGTGCCGGCGACCATGCGGAGCGACGCCGTTGCGGCGCCGCTGGCGCAGCCGCTGCCTGTCAACAATGCGCAGCAACTGGCGCGCGATCCGGCCATTGCCGCCGCCATCGCAGCCTACAACCTGAACGCCGGTCCGTTCGCCTCGCTCAACGCCAGGCCTGAAATAGCGGCGCAGCGACCCAAGATCGTCCCCGCCGTTGATAGCGTGACAGCCGTCGCCGCGATCGAGACCGACGCGGCCACGAGCGACTCGGCGCGCCCGTTCAGGTAGGCCGGGCGTAGCTGACGGTGAGCATTTCCCACTGGTGCCCGTCCGGCTCGTTCCAGTAGACGCCCTTGCCGCCGAACTGGGTGTCAACCTCATGGTCGACGGGGCCCGCCACCTTGCTGCGGTAGGCAATGCCGGCTGCTTGCAGGCGCGCCAAAATGGCGTCGAATTCCTGCGGCGGCACCCGGAAGCAGAAGTGCTCAACCGGGAACGGCTGGTCGGTATCGACGAAGTCGAGCGTCAGGCCGTCGTTCAGGTACACCGCCATGAACGGGCCGAAGCGAGCCTCGCCCCACGCCACGCCGAGCAGCCCGGCCAGTTGCCCGGCGGACGCTGCCTTGTCGCGTGACGATACGATAAAGTGATCGAGTTCTATCACGAGCGTCTCCTTTTCTTCTTTGACCATCGACGCGGCCGCAAGATCCCCGCTTCAGAGGCCGTCGCGAAAAGTGGCAACGGTGCGGCAGCACCACATCGCCCCGCGTTTGAGGGTCTAGTTAAACGCGTTGAGATCAGTCGGCCTCACAAAACCGGCGCAGTTTGCGAACTCGAAAACAAGAACAACATCGTCTTCGCAAACGCGGGGACGATGTAACGCTGTTGCGATGCGATGCTCAGCGCTTCATCAACGCAATGATCTCGTCGAGCTTGCGTTCGATACCGCGCATCGCTTCAAGCTGCGCGTTCGCCGCCGCCGTCTCCTGCGCGCCGCCGCGCTGCTGCTGTTTGAGCGCATCGCGCGCGGCCAGGATCCGGTTGCGAAACTCGTGGGCGTCGACGATGCCTGTCAAGTGCATGTCGCTGGCCTGGCCGGCGCTGCTGCCCGCCGTTTCAAACTTGAGCGTGCTCAGGTGAAAGTAACGCAGGATGGGGCCTTCGACGAACGTCACATCCTGGATATTTTCAAGCGGAATGGTCTTCTCGACCTGGACCAGGATACCCTTGCGGTAGCGCAGCGTCCGGTCGCTGAGGTGACATTCGAGCTTGTCGTAATAATGCCGCGCCCACCACCTGCCCACGCCCAGAAACCAGATCAGCGCGAACGGTATGCCGATCACGGTCATGCACATCACAAAGCCAATCTGCACCACTAGAAATGGCTTGATCAGCGGGTTGATTGTTGCGTGAAAGGTGTCGTCGGGCGTGGTCATCGGCTCACTCGGTATGTGGAAGGCAAGCATAGTGTAGCCAAATGCCACGCCACGTCAAAACTCCGCCCGGCTTAATGCAACGTTGGTCTTCATGCAAAAGCGCGCTAAACTGGAATCTTCCCCAAGGAGACACCATGAAAACTTACTTGAGCGCACTTGCCCTATTGTCCGTGGCCACCTTGCTGCCGCCGCCAGCGCTGGCCCAGGATTTCAAACCCGGCCTGTATCAGGTCAGCAGCAAAGTCAGCGGCAACAACCAGATCGGCGACATGTTGAAGCAGCAAAAGGAAGTGATGGCCAAGATGACGCCGGAACAACGCCAGCAGATGGCGGACCTGCCCAGCATGATGGAAAAAATGATGGACGGCATGTCGCCCGCGCAGCGCGACAACATGAAGGCGGCAATGGGCAAGCAGGCCGGGGCCATGGAGGCGATGCAAAGCATGCAGATGACCACTAATGCCGACGGCTCGACGTCGATGAAAATGTGCCTTACCCAGGACATGATCAACCAGCAAAAACAAACCGGCAACTTTAGCGGACAGCAGGGCGCCTGCACGCACAGCAATGGCAAGATGAGCGGCGGGGTGATGAAAATTAGCTACACCTGCACCCAGCCGCCGTCCAAAGGCGAGGGCGAGCTGCGCATGACCGGGCCCAATTCCTACACCACCCGCATGCGGATGGTCTCCACTGATCCGGCCAACAAGCAGACGATGGCAGTAGAGGCCAGCTCGGTATGGCTGGGCGCCAGTTGCGGCAGCGTCAAACCGATGGACGCCAGGGCCTTCAAGCAGTAAGCGCGGACCGGCGGTAAATGGGCGCCCATTTAACCTTCGACTTTTCGCCAAAAAATCCCTATTCTGCTCACGAATGCACCGTTGCGCGAGCGTAAGGTGGCGAAATTCGCCAAAAGGCGAATTAATTGCTAATGTATCAAACTGTAATACTGACAACGCCTTGAACCGGGAGACAGAGTGGACAATTTAGGTAGCAACGCACAAACCGAAGCGGCTGAACAAAAGCGCGTGTGGACCGTACGCATCATTGCAGCGCTTTGCTGCATCGGCGTGCTGGCGGTCTTGGCGCCTGTCATTTGGGGCGCCGTCAACGGCGGCCTGGGGTTGCTGGCGCTGGGAGCGATCGGCGCCGTCGGCGTGGGTCTGTTCCAGGCGCTGCCGTTGATGGGGCAAAAGCTGGAAAACCGCTTGCTGGCCGCACGCAAGGCGGAGGCGCGTGCCAATCCGATCGAGCAGCTGCAAAACTTTTTGATGCAAAAGCGCCAGCGCGTGGCGTCCTTCAAGGAAGCCGTGGTACGCATTGGCGCCCAGATCAAGAGCATGTCCGACATGATCGAAGATCGCAAGCGCCAAAAGCCGGGCTACGATGCCACCAAGCAGGAAAATGCGGTGCGCGCGATGAAAGAAGCGCACCAGATCCTGGTCGGCAAATACAAGAATGCCGAGCTGGCCCTCGAGCAGTTAAGCGACGTTATTGAAGATAAAAAGTTCGAATGGAAATTCGGGCAGGCCGGGCAAGCTGCGATCCAGAACCTGAACGCCACCAGCGGCCAGGAATTGCTGGACCAAATGCTGGCCGACGAAGCTTTCGACAGCGTGCGCGACAACTTCAACCAGGTCTTCTCCGAACTGGAAATGGAAGCGTCGAAATTGAGCAATTCGAAAGAATTGTCGTTCGACGACGGCATGACGATCGACCTGACGTCGATCAACCTGGCAGCTGCCGATAAAGTAGGGAGATAAGCGATGTTTTGGACAGTCATTCGCTGGGGCGGCTCGGCACTCATTATTGTGCTGGTGCTCGCCGCAGCATTCTTATCGAGCCAGTCCTCCAAGGGCGGCGCCATCGACGGCGCGCGGCCGGCCGTCGAGCAGGGTGAAGCAGCGCCGGTCGAAGCGGCACCTGCCGACTCGGCGCCGCCGCAAAACAAGAATTTTAATCTTTAAAATCAGACAATGAGGACAACAATGAACAACAAACTGCTGCTCGCCCTGGTGTTTGGCATGAGCGTCACGGCGGCCCAGGCCGCCAAGGTCGACGGCGCACCTGCAGCTGCCTGCGATGGCCTGAAAGTGGCGACCGGGCCGGCGGGCAAGGGGTACTCGAAACTGTTTTCGGACATGACGCGCGTATCGAAAAATGCGCTGTCGCTGTGCGAAGTGAACACCGAAGGCGGCCTGGACAACCTGACGACGCTGTCGATCAAAAAAGCCGACGTTGGCATTGTCTCGCTGGACGCACTCAAGAAGATGGCCGAAGGCGACCAGAACATCAAGAACCTGCTGGTGGTCGCGGCCTTGAACAGCAATTACTTGCACATCGTCACCTCGGCCAACGGCTATACGTTTGAAGGCCCGAAGAAATACGGCGTGCTCAAGGGCGAGTCTAAATCCGTTCGTATCAGCAAGATGTCGGAGCTGCGCAATGCGCCGGTGGCGCTGGTCGGTTCGGCTCAGTTGCTGGTGCGCCAGCTCGACAAGTCGCTCGGCTACAACATGCGCTACATCGACGTTGACAGCGACGACGCCGCGTTCAAGAAAGTCATCAAGGGCGAAGCGTATGCCGCCTTTACCGTGGCCGGCTGGCCGCACGGGCAGATCACGCGCCTGGCGCAAAACAGCGGCCTGACGCTGGCCGGCTTCGACGTTCCTGCTCCAAGTACCTACAATGTGCGCCCGTTCAGCTACAAGAATATCGGCGTGTACAACGTGCAGGCGCTGTCGGTGCAAAACGTGCTGGTCACGCGGCCTTTCAGCGGCAGCAAGACGGCCGACGTGGCTGCGCTCAAGCAAATGTTGCAGCGCGAATTGCCGGAACTGAAGGATGGCGACTACGAGCCGGGCTGGAACGAAATCAAGTCGCTGGACGCCAAGGTTGACTGGGCCAGCTTTACGGGTGGCGCCGCGCCGGCGGCGGCAGTCGACGATGCGCCGGCCGCACCGGTGCCAAAGAAGAAGAAGTAACAAGCATAAGTGACAAGCAGAAGTAACAAGCAGAGGTAAATGCAAGGTCCCCAACACCGGGACTTGATATTACACTGCGGGAAAGCGAAGCGCCTTCCACCATGAGCCGACGAGGGCGCAGGGTGGAAGGCGCTTTGCTTTTCCGCCTAACATTTTATTCAGGCTTGAGTTTTTTCTTTGCCGCCAGGGCGCGGCTTTCTTTTTTGAGCCCGTGCGATACCGGGCACACCGCCTGCAGGAAAGCGGCCAGCGTATTGGCCAGGTTATCTCCCTGCAGCCGGTAAAACACAAACTGTCCCCGTTTGTCGCTCGCGATCAGCCCGGCTGACTCCAGGATCTTCAAATGCTTCGACAGCGATGGCTTGGTCATGTCGAAGCGGGCAGCGATGTCGCCGGCTGACAGTTCCGTCTCGGACAGGTAAGCGAGAATCTTACGGCGCGGCGTGGATGCAAGGGCGGCAAAAATTTGATCCATGGCAGCGTTTCAAAGTGGGGTCTTCCTTCATCATACACCACACTGTCTTGTTTAGTTAATTAGCTATTTAGCTAAATAGCGTGTATATTCATCTGCATGGATACCTCACCCACCACCGTCTACTACAACAGCGCCTGTCCGGTGTGCGACGCCGGCATCTGCTTCCAGAAAAAACAAATGCACGGCTGCGCGGTGGAGTTCGTCGACGTTCACACGCACCCGGAAATGGCCGATCAACTGGGCATTGACCTGGAACTGCTGCGCGAGCGCCTGCATGTGCTTGATGCCGCCGGCCACATGCAGGTGGGCGATCGCGCCTTTACCACCCTCTGGGCACAAACCCGCAGCCAGCGCTGGCTGGCCCGTCTGGCGCCGCCTTTCTACTGGCTGACCGGGCCGCTGTACCGCGTGCTCGCCCGCCTTCTGTACCGCTGGAATCGCCACCGCGCCAACTGGTAATTTTTTATTCGACTTTCTGGGAAAAACAGCATGGATACCAACGCCACCAGCATCGCACCACTCAATGCCGACCCGGCCGAACTGGCACGCTTCAACAGCCTGGCCGCACGGTGGTGGGACGAACATTCCGAGTTCAAGCCGATGCACCGCATCAATCCACACCGGCTGGCATGGATCGATCGTCTTAGCAGCCTGGCCGGCAAGGCGGTGCTCGACGTGGGCTGCGGCGGCGGCATTCTGGCCGAGGCCATGGCCCATCGCGGTGCGCGCGTGACCGGCATCGACCTGGCGGAAAAGCCGCTGCAGATCGCGCAGTCGCACGCGCTGGGACAAGCCATCGATGTCGGCTACCGCAAGAGCAGCGCCGAAGACTGGGCCGCTGCCCATGCGGCGCACTACGACGTCATCACTTGCATGGAAATGCTCGAACACGTGCCCGACCCGCAAGCGGTGATCGCCGCCTGCGCCGCCATGGTCAAGCCGGGCGGCTGGGTGTTCTTTTCCACGATCAACCGCAATGCGCTAAGCTACCTGGCGGCCATCGTGGGTGTGGAATACGTGCTGCGCATTCTGCCGCGCGGGACCCACCAATACCGCCGTTTCATCAAGCCGCGCGAACTGCTGGCCATGGCATCCGGCGCCGGCCTGACACTGAAGGACCGGCGCGGGCTCGGCTACAATCCGCTGACCCAGCGCTTTCGCCTGCACGGTTTTGAAGGCATCGGCTATCTCCTGGCGATGCAAAAAGGGTGATATGGTGACCCAGGACGAGTCAGCGGCACGAGGAACCAGCATGAGCAAGGAATTTGACCTGATCGTCTTTGGCGCGACGGGTTTTACGGGCCGCCTCGTGGCCGAGTATCTGGCCACACACTACGGCGCCGGCAGCGACATCAAGTGGGCAATGGCGGGCCGCAGCAGAGCCAAGCTGGAGCAGGTGCGCGCGCTGGTCAAGGCACCCGGGCACACCGCCCTGATCACCGCCGACGCCATCGACGGCGCGGCCTTGGCCGCCCTGGTGGCGCGCGCCAAGGTGGTCATCACCACGGTCGGCCCCTACCAGCTGCACGGGGAGGCGCTGGTCATGGCGTGCGCACAGGCCGGCACCGATTACGTGGACCTGTGCGGCGAGCCCGGCTGGATGGCGCAGATGATCCCCCGGCTCGACGCCCCGGCCAAGGCCAGCGGGGCGCGCATTGTCTTTTCGTGCGGCTTCGATTCGATTCCCTTTGACCTGGGCCTGGTCTACCTGCAGGACCAGGCCCAGCAACGTTTCGGCGAGCCGCTGACGCAAGTGCGCGGCCGCGTGCGCGTGATCAAGGGCGGCATTTCAGGCGGCACGCTGGCCAGCGGCCTGGCCACCATTGAACGCATGGGCCGCGACCCGGCACTGGCGCGAACCATGGCCGACCCGTTCGCGCTCACGCCCGGCTTTACCGGGGCGCCCCAGCCCGAGGGCGACTCGGCTGCCTATGACGACTGGGCCCAGGCCTGGACCGGGCCGTTCATGATGGCCACCATCAACACCAAGAACGTCCACCGCACCAATGCACTGCTGGGCCACCCGTGGGGCAAAGATTTTACTTACGACGAGCGCATGCTGACCGGCGACGGCGTGCGCGGTGAACGGCGCGCAAAAAACATGGCTCACCTGGCGCGCTTGCAGCATGCCTTGCTCGGCTTTGGCCCGGCGCGAGCGCTGCTGAGCCGCTTTGCCTTGCCCAAGCCGGGTGAAGGCCCGGACCAGAAGGCGCGCGAAAACGGGCGTTACGACCTGCAATTTACGGGCGAGTCGCGAAGCGGCAACCGCTTGTGCGTCAGCGTGCGGGGCGACCGCGATCCTGGCTACGGCTCGACCGCCAAAATGCTTGCCGAAAGCGCCCTGTGCCTGGTGGGTGACCCGCAACGCAGGCTGGCTGGCGGCGGCGTCTGGACCGCCGGCAGTGCGATGGGGCTAACGCTGGTGCAGCGCCTGGTCCAGTATGCGGGGCTGCGCTTTTCGATCGAACAATAGCTGCTTAAGTGCCGAGAAGCCGGCGGAGAAGCCGGCGGAGATGCCGGTGCACACCGCTCTGGCGAGACTGCCTGCGACCGTCTTTTTTCGGCATTGCTCAAACCGCGGGGACGCCTTGGCCCTGGTGTTCGCAGCTGAGCTGGCCGGGTTCGATTTCGCGCACCATCAGCACTGTGTCGTAAAACACGCCGTCGACCAGCATGGCGCGCGGCTCGCGGCCATACTCCCGGAAACCGAACGACTCATACAGCCGGAGCGCTGGTGCATTGCCGGCGGTGACATCAAGCGTCACCTGGCGCACGTCATCCATTGCCGCAGCGGCGGCCAGCGCGTGGTCGACCAGTTGCCTGGCCGCGCCCTTGCCCCGCTGTGCCGGCGCCACGACCATCGCGCGCAGGTAAGCCTTGTGGCGCAACTTGGGAGAATTGTCGCGCCCGACGGCAATGATGCCGATCAGCTCCACGCCTTCAAATGCGCCAAAGAGCGTGCCTGCTGCGAGCTTGCTTTCGATTGCCGCGAGCGGCGTTGCGCACTCGGCCGCGTAGGTGGAACCGAAGGCTGACGGACTGTCGTGCAGGCCTGCCAGGCGCAGCGCCTGGAATGGCGCGGCATCGGTTGCAACTAGACGGCGGATGAGCATGCGTGCAATCAGAAAAAGTGAACGTGGATATTACCAACAGAGAGCATACTGGAAGCGCTGGCCCAATGCAGCAAAGAGCGTCGGCCAGGCAAGCGCCTCCACGCGTTCGAGCTCCACTTCTTCGGCCCAGCGATAGGCCCGCAAGCCTTGCCTGATGCGTTCATCTTGCGACGCAAAATTTTCAAATTGCATGTGGAAGGCATGTTTAAAATAGGCGAAATTGACGCGTGGACGCAGCGCCAGGGAAGCAACGGCAGGCCAGTCCAGCGCGTGAAAGGCTTCGGTGACGGCACGCGCGACGATCGTTTCCTGTTCCCACGCAATAAAGGCGGTGAACAGCTTTTCGCGCTGCGCTTGCGTGAATGCTACATCGAACTGGTTCGCCAAATGGCATTCGCACAGGATGTCGGCGAAGTCATTGCCGATCACGCCCCGGATAAAAGGGGTGCCGCCGTAACGCTTCGTGTAGTGATACAGCGCGTATGCTTCGGCGCATACGCGTCGATTGATGTCGCGAAATGTATCGGCAAAGGCGGCCAGCGAGCGCAGCTTGGCGCGGCGCGTGGATGGCTCCAACAAATAGGCGAGCGACAACAGCCAGCCCCCCAGCGCACCTTTCCTGAAAAAGCCTGACGCCCACAAGGTGCCATGTGCGGCAATCAGCGGGAACACATTGCGCTTGCCGGAATCCTGGTACAGGTCTTGGTAAAGGCGCACCCGCTGGTGCAAGTCGCCTGGTGCCCCGGCAAGAAGCTTGCCTTGGGTCCTGAAATACGCATATGCTTCGAATGTCATCGCTGCCTCTGGATGGTGAACTGGTCACCTTTCCATACGCAAGCGCCATGCCAGGCGCCGTCGTCAGCCAACTCCTTGATTTGGCAGGGATTGCAGCCTCAGGCGCGGCGCGCGCTGTAAGGGCGCTGTACAGCCAATCCACGGCAGCTGTACAGCACGCTTACAAGATCAGCGGATCATTCAGAACTTGGCAGCCACGCTCATGCCGATACTGCGCGGCGCCAGGCGGTAGCCCTGCACAATCGACGCCACCTGCGGATGCTGGATCACGGTGTCGGTATCGAAGGCATTCTTGATGAACACGCTCAGCTGGTAGCGGTCGAGCGACACGCCGGCGCTGAAGTCGGCGGTGTGGTACGCCGGACGGTTGTGGTCGGTCTGTTCCGGGTCGAGCGAACCCTTGCTTGAACCTATCCATTGCATGCCGCCCATGACGAAGGCGCTCTTGTCGCCAAAGACGGAAAAGTTGTATTGCGCGCTGATGGCGCCGTTGTAGTTGGGCACGCCCTGGATGCGCGCGCCTTCGACCGCACCGACGATGCCGTTTTCGACGCCTTTGTTGTTCGACAGTTCGGCCTTGACGTAGCCGCCCGTTGCGCTCAGCGTCAAGCCGGCCATTGGCTTGGCCTTGAATTCGAATTCCACACCCTTGCTGGTCGCTTCCCCGGCGTTGGCATTGTAGGTGTAGGCGCAGGTTGGCAGGTAGACGCCTTGCTGAATGTTCTTCCACTTGACGTAGAACGCCGCAGCGTTGAACGTCACGCGGTTATTCATGAAGCGCGATTTGCTGCCGGCCTCGTAACTCCACAGGCTGTCCGGCGCGTACGTCGGCGGGCCGTTTTCAAGGCCGTTCGCTTCCAGATCCGGGCCGCAGGTGGTTGGCGGCACAAAGACATTCGAGCCGCCCAGGCGGAAGCCCTTGGCGACACTGGTATAGATCGTGTTGGTCGGGTTCAGTTCCCACGTCATCGCGAACTTGGGCGTAAAGGCCTTGGACGACAGGCTTGTCGTGCTGTTGTTGCCGGCGCCTGCCAGGTACAGGGCATTTTTCTGGTCGAGCGTGGTGTGGCCCTTCAGGTAGCGCGCGCCCACGGTCGCATGCAAGGCTGGCGAAAAGTAGTAATTCGCTTCGCCAAAAATCGAGGATTGCTTTTCCCGGTAGTGAAAGTTGCCCGCATACGAATTGTCGCCCGGGAAAGCGCCGACGAAGGAGCCGGGCAAAATGCTCGGATCTTCCGCGTTAAAACCGAACTGGGCAAACGTGGCCTTGACGCCGAAAATCGGATCGTTCTCGACAATGTTGGTGTGCTGCGTGGAGAAGTACAGGCCGCCCAGCCAGGTCCACGGGGACACTGCCGCATCGTAAGGCTTGGAGGCGAGGCGCAGTTCCTGCGACACCTGGCGCACGTGGTTGTTCAGGTAGACGGCCGACGGCAGGCCGGCAATGGCGTCGATCAGCGCTGGCGGGGCGTTGCCGCCGTCGTCCGTCGAAGTCAGGAAAGTCGACAGCGAGTAACTATTGTAGGCCGAACCGTTCTGGGTGCGGTCGAAGGTACGCTCGAAATAGTTGGTGGACGAGGTCAGGTCGGCGCTGCCCAGGTCCCAGTTGACGGTCACGCTCGGGCTGAGCAGCGTATCCTTGGACGGTTCGCGCACCTGCTTTTGCGCCTGGTAGTTCGGCAGTTCCAGGTTGAAGGCGGCAATATCGCGCGCATCCACGCGCTGCAGATACAGCGATGGCGTGATGGTCAGCGCGCGCGTCAGCCTCCACTTCAGCGCGGCGCGGAATTCCTGGTCGTAGATCTTGTTGATATTTTCGGCCAGCACCGCCCCGGCGCCATCGACCTGCTTGATGAAGCCGCCCGCGCGCTGGGCTTGCACGCCGATGCGCAGCGCCATGTCTTCGTTCAGGGGAAAGTTGCCGACCACATTGGTCGAGTAAGCGGTGCTGCCGCCCTTGAGCTTGGAAAACTCGGCATAGGTATTGAACTCGCGCGTTTTCAAGTCCGGCTCGTTGGGGACGAACTTGATGGTGCCGCCCATGGAGCTGGCGCCATACAGCGTCGCTTGCGGTCCGCGCAGCACTTCGACACGGTCGATGTCGAAAAACTTCGGCTCGACATTGCCCATCGTGTACACGTTGCCGACCGTGATGGAAACGTCGCCCAGATACACGCCCACCGTGGCCGCACCGGCGGCCGAACTGATGCCGCGAATTTCAATGTTGGAAGTGCCCGGGCCGGCGCCGCCATTGCCGCTGGCGGCGGTAAACGAGATATTCGGGACGATCCGAGTCAGGTCGGTGACGTCGATGACGTGCTGCGCCTGCAACTGTTCGCCACTGACGGCCGAGATGCTCATTGCCACCTTGGCCGGGTCTTCCTGGCGCTTTTGCGCGGTAACCCGCACCACTTCAATCTGGTCCGAGCGGGCCGCCGGCTTGGCGGCGGGGGCGCTGTCGGCGCTCGCCTGCGCGAAGGTCGCGGTGGAAAAAACCGCCGTAGCCGCTGCAATGGAATAGGTGAATGCTGCGGTTGAGCGAAGTTTCATGCGTGTTTTTTCCTTGATCTGGTGCTCGGTTTTGGGTGGGGACGGGTCGCGGCCAGTGTGAAAACGCCGCGTCGCTGTGCGGTAACTATTTTATCATCTTGTTTTTTTGGTAAAGTAAAAAACTTGCCATCCTGGGCCAAGTTGCAGGCGCCCGACCCGCATTCGATAAAAAGCGTTGTACTTTGTCATCAATAGGGCCGATGCTTGCGCGCGATGCCTTGGCGCCGAGGTGATCCATAATGCCCCTTGCGAGGCCAGCAGCAAAACAATCGACAAGGATTTGACCATGCCGTTCCTGATTCTGACCCGCGCCGGCTTTGACGACATCGTCGCGCGCGTAGCGCCGGCCGGCGCCGTATTCCATCTCAATCCCGGGGTAGCAACGGAAGAGGAAATGGCGCGCCTGCGCGACGCCGGCACGGCGGTCCACATGCTGGCGCCGGCGGCCGATCCACGCAAGGCGCAGGAAGTGGACTATGCGCTGCAGATGGCGCTCGCTGCAGGCGAGACGGTGTGGGTGGAGCGCGGCCCGGCAAAGGAGGCGCCGGCCACACCGGTCAAGGAGCGCGCCAGCGCGGCCGAGGCGCGCGAACACCAGGCGCTGCATCAACGGCTGGCGCGCACGGCCGGCGTGTTCGCCAAGTCGGCGCTGCGCACCTTGCGCAAGGGCGGCGCCGGCGGGCATTTGATGGTCGTGCCCTACCTGGGTTTTGGCAATGCGGGCAAGCTGTGGATCAAGGGCCGCGTGCTCGACGAGCCGATCTTCAAGGTGCAAGCCAGCGCCGACAGCCGCTGGAGCAACCTGTTGGCGCTGTACCAGCGGCTGGAGTCCGACCAAGTGGCAGGCGAGCGGGTGCGCGCGCATTTCCAGGGACAAAGCCTGGAAACCGTCACGGACCAGGGCGGGTATTTTGCTTTCGAAATCACCCCGGCCGGGCCGGTGGGCGACGGCTGGCAGACGGTGGCGCTGGAGTTGCCCGACAGCCTGGCGGACGATGGCCAGCCAGTGCGGGTGCATGCCGACGTGATGGTGCCGCCGCGCACGGCGCGCTTTGGCATCATCAGCGACATCGACGACACGGTGCTGTGGACCAATGTCACCAACAAGCTGAACATGGCCTTGATGCTGGCGCGCTCTAATTCGCACACGCGCAAACCCTTCAAGGGTGTAGCTGCCTTTTACCGGGCGCTCACGCAAGGCGCCGGCGGGAATGAGGACAATCCCGTGTTTTACGTCTCGAGCAGCCCGTGGCATCTGTTCGGGCCGCTGGTGGAATTTTTGCGCCTGCAAGGCATTCCCGTCGGCCCGCTGCTGCTGCGCGAGCTGGGCATGCGCGAAGTATTCAAGCTGACCAGCCACGGCAACCACAAGCTGGGCAAGATCGAACTCATTCTTAGTTTCTATCCGGACATGCAGTTCGTGCTGATTGGCGACAGCGGCGAGCAAGACCCGGAAATTTACGCGGAAGTGGTGCGCCGTCATCCGAAATCGGTACGCGTGATTTACATTCGCAACGTCAATCCGGACCCGGCCCGCATCGAGGCGCTCGACCGCTTGATCGAGGAAGTGAGCGCGACCGGCACCCAGCTCATTTTGGCGCCGGACAGCGTGTTTGCCGCCGCGCACGCCGCGGCCGAGGGCTTGATTCATATCGACCGGCTGGCCTCGGTAAGGTCCGACAAGCGCGAAGATGACACCAGCTTGCCGGCCGTGTGATCGTACAGTCAAATCACGTCACGTCAAGGCACGCAGCTTGCGAGCATGGCTGAGCACTTCGGCAGCGGGGAGCGGGCCGCCGTGGCCCATGTAAAAGTGCTCGGCCCCGGCGTCGAGCAGTTGCTGCAGGGCCGCTGCGGTGGCGGCGGGATCGTCTTTGAACGGCGGGCGTTTGGCGTGGCCGGTTCGCACCAGGCCGCCAAGAAAGATACCGGACGCGATCAGGTCGCCGACCATGGCCGCCTTGCTCGCCAGCCGGATCGAGATCGAGCCTGCCGTATGGCCTGGCGTGGGCAGCACCACGCCGTCGATGCCGAACGGGGCCAGGCCGCGCTGCTCGTCGCCGGTCAGCAATATGTCGGGAACAAATGGCGCGTAGGGCTGCAGAATCAAGCCCGTCTTGAGGAACAGGCGGCCGAACCAGCCGGTGGCGCAAAACGTCATGGCGTCTTGTTGCGTGTAATGGCCCAGGTCGGCGGCGTGGGCAAGGATGGGCGCGCCAGACAGTGCCCGCAGGCGCGCAGCGTTGCCGGCATGGTCCACGTGCGCATGGGTGATGACGATCAGCTTGATGGCGCCAAACGCCAGGCCATGGCGCGCGAGCACCTTGCCGATGCGCGCCTCGGTGCCGGGCAAGCCGGTATCGACCAGGATGCAGCCGTGCGGTGCGATGATCAGGTGGCAATTGATCATGCCGAACGGTAGGATGGGAACGCGGACAATCTGAAGCGAGGGCGGCACGGGAACTCCTTGGCGAGGGTGAACTGCAATGCGCCTGATTGTCAACAAGTGGGGCGGAACCCACAAGTAGGCACTTTTTAGTGCCTGTCACTCTACAAAGGAAGGTGCGATGAAAAAGCAGTGGCATCTCGAAAATACGATCGATTGCCCGCTGGTGGCAGCGATCAATATCGTCGGCGGCAAATGGAAGCCGATCATCCTGCACATGCTGGCCGAAGAGACGATGCGTTTTGGCGAACTGCAGCGCAATATTCCGCCGGTGAGTCAGAAGATGCTCACCCAACAGTTGCGCGAACTGGAGGCTGACGGTATCGTGCACCGCGCGCTGCATCCCGAAAAGCCGCCGCGCACCGAGTATTCGCTCACCGCCCGCGGGGCAAGCCTGCGTCCCATTTTGCAGTCGCTGTATGAGTGGGGCCGTGAGAACGGCAGGGCCAGTGCTTGACCAGCTCCCTGCGGCACATAATGCAACAATCCAATGCCATCACAAGGAAAACCATTTTGAACTGTAAGCGACCAATCGCCACCCGCCTCGCCATCGCCCTGTCGGCTTGCTGCTTCCCCCTTGCCAGCCATGGCGCCGATGACCCGGCCAGGCTGCGCGCGGCCGTCGATGGCGCGATCCGCCCACTGATGGCGCAATACGACGTGCCGGGCATGGCGGTGGCAGTGACGATCGACGGCAAGGCATTCTTTTTCAATTACGGCGTCGCCTCGCGCGAGCAAAAGACGCTTGTTAGCGAGTCGACGCTGTTCGAGATCGGCTCCATCAGCAAGACCTTGACGGGAACGCTGGCTTCCTACGCGCAAGTGCTGGGCAAGCTGGCGCTGGACGACCATCCCGGCAAATTCATCCCCCAGTTAAAGGGCAAAGCCATCGACAAGGCCAGCCTGCTCAACCTGGGAACCTATACCGCCGGCGGCTTGCCGCTGCAGTTTCCCGACGAAGTCGTCAATGCACGGATGGTTGACTACTTCGGCCAGTGGACCCCGGACGCCGCGCCGGGCACCCAGCGCCGCTATTCCAACCCCAGCATCGGCTTGCTCGGGCACATTTCTGCGATGGCAATGGGCAGCAGTTTTGCTGACGCCATGGAGCAGCAGCTGTTCCCGCAACTAGGCCTTTCCCACACCCATATCAGGATGCCGGCGCCGGCCGAGGCGGACTATGCATGGGGATACGCCAAAGAAAACAAGCCGATCCGGATGAATCCCGGCGTACTGGCCTTTGAAGCTTATGGCGTCAAATCGACGGCGGCCGACATGATCCGCTACGTGCAGTTGAATATCGATCCGGGCAGTCTGGAAAAGCCGATGCAGCGCGCCATCGAAGGCACGCACATTCCTTATTTCAAAGTGGGCAACATGGCGCAAGGGCTGGGCTGGGAACAATATGCTTACCCCGTCACGCTGGAACATCTGCAAGCTGGCAACGCCAGCGGGATGCTCTTGGATGCCAACCCGGCGCAGAAAATCGCCGCGCCACGCTTGCCGTCGGGGCCGACCTGGTTCAACAAGAGCGGCTCGACCGCAGGATTCTGCGCTTACGCCGCCTTTGTTCCCGACAGGAAGATTGGGATTGTGATGCTGGCAAATCGCAGCTATCCAATTGCGGAGCGTATCAAGGCCGCGCATGCGATATTGACGCAGCTTGCGCACGCACCCCATTAAAAGAGCGGGAGCCGGCCGTTTTTCGCTGCGGTTTTCTCCTCCTTGTGCCTGTGTAAAAAATCAACTCTTGCCGTAAGAGAGCAGACCGCATACAGTCTGTCGGGCCAATTGGCGAGCCCTTGATTTTCCCCCCACACGACACGTACGCGCTCCAGCGCGCAGCCGGCATTGCCCATGACTACATCTTCCAGCCACGCCACCCCTCCCCGCATTCGTCGCGGCCAATTACTGTCGCTGGTGCTGCTGGTGGTGTGCGGCGTCATCAACTACATGGACCGCGCCACCCTGTCGGTGGCCAACGAATTCATTCGCGCCGACCTCGGCCTGTCGCAGCTGGAAATGGGCGTGCTGCTGTCGGCGTTTTCGTGGAGCTATGCGCTGTGCCAGCTCCCGGTGGGCGCGCTGGTGGACAGAATCGGGCCGCGCTGGCTGCTCGGTATTGGCCTGGTGGTCTGGTCGCTGGCCCAGGCCGCGGGTGGACTGGCGGCCACGTTTGGCTACTTCGTCATTGCCCGCATCGCGCTCGGCATTGGCGAGGCGCCGCAATTCCCGTCGGCGGCGCGCGTGGTGAGCAATTGGTTTCCCCCGCTGGCGCGCGGCACGCCAACCGGCATCTACAATTCGGCGTCGCCGCTGGGCATTGCGCTGGCGCCCTTGCTGCTGGCGCCCTTGATTGCTGCAAGCAGCTGGCATTGGGCGTTTTTCGTCACCGGCGCGCTCGGGCTGCTCATGGCCGTGGTCTGGCTGGCCTTGTATCGCGACCCCGTGCACGCGCAATTGACCGCCGCCGAGCGCGCCTATCTGCAGCTCGACCAGGCAAGCGAGGGCGCGCCGGGCAGCAGCTTTGCCGCCTGGCGCGCCTTGTTCCGGCACCGCGCCACATGGGGCATGATGCTCGGCTTCTTTGGCTCGGTGTACCTCAATTGGGTGTATCTGACCTGGCTGCCAGGCTACCTGCGCACCGCGCGCCACATGGACTTGAAGTCCGCCGGCCTGGTGGCCTCGATCCCCTTTTTATGCGGCTTTGCCGGCGCGCTGATCGCCGGCTGGGCGTCGGACCGCGTGGCCCGTAGTGCGGCCTCGCCGCTCGCCGGGCGCCGCAACGCGGTGGTGGCGGGCATGCTGGGCATGGTGGCGTTCACGATCCCGGCGGCACTGGTCGAGAGCAACGTCGCGGCCGTCGCCTGCATTTCGGTGGTCATCTTTCTGGCCAACGCGTCGTCGGCCTGCGCCTGGTCGCTGGCCACCGTGGCGGCGCCGCCGAGCCGCATCGCGTCGCTGGGTGCGATCCAGAATTTTGGCGGCTTTCTGGGCGGCGCGCTGGCGCCCGTGTTGACCGGCTACATCGCCCAGACCTGGTCCTTCGTGCCCGCCTTGCTGACCGGGGCCGCGATCGCGTTCCTGGGCGCCATGTCGTATCTGTTTTTGGTGGTCCGGCCTATCCCGGAAGATCATTGAGCCCGAAAAACTTCATGCTCGCCATATAGGCATCGGCGCGCACCTGCTCGAGCGGCACGCCGCGCGCGATGGCCAGCAGTTCAGCCACGCGCGGTAGGGCTGCCGGTTCGTTGCGCCCTGCCACGCTGGGCTTGTAGCCGGGGGGCGTAAGGTAGGGCGCGTCGGTTTCCAGCATCAAGCGCTCTGGGGGAATGGCTGTCAAAGCTTGCAACAGGTCTTGATTGCGGTTTTTCTGTCCCACCCAGCCGGTGATGCCGAGATAAAAGCCGCGTTCGATGTACTGCCGCGCGATCGCCTCGCTGCCGGTAAAGCAATGCACCACGCATCTTGGCAAACGACTCTTGAAGTTATCGAGGATGGCCAGCAAATCCTGCGCCGCATCGCGTTCATGCAAAAACAGTGGCTTGCCGAGCGTACAGGCCAGCGCGACCTGTGCCTCGAGCGCCGCGCGCTGCACATGGCGCGGTGACAGGTCGCGGTTGTAGTCCAGGCCGGTTTCACCCACGGCCACGGCGTTTGGATGGGACAAGAGTTCGCGCAGTTCCCCGAGCCCTTCGGCACCAAGTTCGCTGGCGTAATGGGGATGCACGCCCGCAGTAAAGTAGGCGGTGCCCGCCGCCATTTTTTCCGTCAGCCGCGCCACTTCCCGAGAGACCTTGAGCGAGGTGCCCGTCAGAATAAAGCGCGCCACGCCGGCGGCGTGGGCGCGCGCGACGACTGGCTCCCAGTCGGCCGTAAAGCGGCGGTTGGCGAGGTTCAGTCCAATGTCAATCAGGGGAGAAGGCGTCATGGTCGCCATTGTAAAGCGGGCGCAGGCGCACAGGTGGCGGCGTCCTCCCGCCTTTTGTTAATCAAAATAAATATTGCTCTTAACATAATGTGATTGCCATGCTATTCTCCGCACGCGCATTCCCCCATCATTTTATTGCGAGACGTATGAAGATGAATAAATCAGGCGCCGTCCTCATGGTGTTCATCGCTGCGGCGATGCTCCTGATGGTCGACAAATGGCGCACGAAGTCCGCAAACGATGCGTTGAAAAAAAACATTCTGTCAGCGCTGCAAGGAATCAAGCACTGCCCGGGAGGGAAATTGGACTTGGCGGCGGTGGTGCCGGACCGCTACGCCGACCTCTGCCTGCAGTCGGCTTACATGCCGCGCAAGGATTTTGAAAAGCAGACTGGGAAGCGCGCGAAGGGCTACGACGTCTTGCTGCACGACGGTGGAAGCACGTGGTGGCTGTTCGAGAAAAACGGGCGCGCAACAACGCTGGACATGTCCGGTACGGCCATGGTGAAAGCTCCCAGCCTTGAAGCAGGGAAGTGTTTTTCACGAGAAAAATCAATCATTGTATTTGCGTGTCACGCCAATCAAGCAAGCTATCAAATCGAGGAAAAATAATGGATTACTACTATTCCGGCGGTACATTTGTCGACTATGCCCACAACCAGGCAGACGCGAATGGCGGCTATCCAGGCGGCTGGGGTAATGGTGGCGACAATATGTACGACGCGTACCGGCACGCGCTGTTGCAGGCGAAACTGACCGATCACCTGGGCACCGATCTGGCCAAATCGATCGGCGACCAGCATGAAGTTGAGGGCGTGGCGACGACGCCCGATCCGCGCTCGACCAATATGGATTACTACAACAACGATGTGGGCAGAAACGAGTACTGGAACTGGCGTACGGCAAGGGAAAATGGCAGTACCGTCTCGCTTGAAAAATGGATTTACGATGTTGTTGCGTCCGGCAAGACGATCAACAGCCTGGACGATCCGCGCCAGTGGGTCGAGCATCCGCCCGCGCCCGATTCGATCCCGCCTGCGCCGTGGAGCAATCCGATGGGCGATATGCCGAACGGCATCTCACCGAACATCGGCACCAACCCCGACCCCAAGGTCAAGACCAAGGTGGTGCGCTACGTCGACCCTTTGATTCTCGACCTCGATGGCGACGGCCTGGAAATCACGCCGCTGTCCAAGGGCGTGCTGTTCGACGCCAACGGCGACACCATCAAGACCGGCACGGCCTGGGCCGCAGCCGACGACGGCATGCTGGTATGGGACCGCAACGGCAACGGACTGATCGATTCCGGCGCCGAACTGTTCGGCGATGAAACCGTGCTGACGAGCGGCCCGAACGCCGGCAAGAAAGCGGCGAATGGATTCGTAGCGCTGGCTGAACTCGATAGCAATGCCGACGGCAAATTCGACCTGAGCGATGCCCAGTACGCGACGCTGCGCGTGTGGCGCGATTTGAACCAGGATGGCATCAGCCAGGCCGGCGAACTGAAAAGCCTGGCCGACACCGGGGTCAAGAGCATCAACCTGACCAGCGCCGCCAGCAATGCCAGCTATCCGGACGCGATCCTGGCCCAAAGCGGCAGCTATACGCGCGCCGATGACAGCAGCGGGCAAGCGGGCAGTTTTATCCTTGCGCAAAACAACTTCGTGCGCCAGTTTGCGCCGATCGCCATCAGCGCGCAGGCCAAGGCGGTGGCCAACATTGGCGGCAGCGGCTGGGTGCGCGATTTGCAGGCTGCGGCAACCCAGAGTCCGGAACTGATTGGCTTGTTCAACCAGGTAAAGCATGCCACCACGCGCGACGGCTACCAGCACGCGGTGGGTGCCTTGATGCAAGCATGGGGCAATGACTCAGGGTACAACAGCGCCAGTAAACAAGCGTTGGCGGAAGGGTATGGCCTAATTCTCAGCGACCCGCTCGACGACCAGGAACGCGGCTGGATGGACGTGGCGATCAAGGCCGGCGTGGCCGAGCGCAGTGCCTTCAGAACTACCCTGTCGGGCACCGAGCTGAGCAAGTTCGATGCCATGCGCGAGCGTATGGTGGGCGGACTGGAGCGCGTTCAGGCATACGAAGCGTTTACCGGCTACACCTTCCTCGACTGGGCCCAGGTCAAGGGCGATGCGCTGAACTGGGATCAATTCCAGCGGCTCTTCAACTCCGGCGGCGGGCGCATTCCGGTGATTGTGGAGATCGAAATGTCACTGCGCGAGATCATGTTTCAAAACCGCAACGCGACGGTATCTTCGCAGGGCGGCTACATCCGGGTCACGATTCCCGTGCCCACCAACGGCACGCCGCAAGTCGATTCGCTGTGGGCCCGTCTGCTCGACGATGCGCAGGCCAATTTGTTGCCTGTGATGCGTTTGAACAGCTATGTAGATCAGATCGACTTGCGCATTTCCGAAGCCGGCACCACGTTCGACTTTACCCGCATGAATGCCAGCCTGGCAGCGCTCGCCAGCACCAATGCCTACGAGGGCGCCGCTTTATTGTTGGACTTTAACAAGGCATTCGGCGCGTCGTTCGCGCCGCTGGGCTGGAACGGGGCCGATCAGATCGTAGCCCTGGCCCTGCGCGCGGCCACCGAACCGGCCGTGGCGCAAGCCTTCGCCGACGTCGGCTACAACGTGATGACCGGCGCGGCCAGCGCAGGCACGGCCGGGCGCGACATCTATGCGGGCGACAGTGCCGGCAATACCTTCCAGGCCGCCCTTGGCGCTGATATCCTGGACGGCAAGGGGGGCAACGACACCTTGTACGGGGGCGCCGGCGACGACCTGCTGATCGGCGGGACGGGCAATGACGTGCTCAATGGCGGTTCGGGCAACAACGTGTATGTGTTCGGCGCGGGCGACGGCCAGGATATGATCGAGGCGAGCTATGACACGGCCGCCGCCAAGGCAAGCATTGTGCAGTTCCGCGCCGGTATCAGTGCGTCCAGCGTGGCGGTGAAGCGCTCCGGTTCGGACCTGATATTGTCGGTGGCGGGCAGCAGCGACACCATCACCGTCCAGTATTTCTTCTATTCCGACAGCCCCAGCAATACTTACAATCCGGTGCAGGAAGTGCGTTTTGCCGATGGCACCAGGTGGTCGGCGCAAGAGCTGACACGCCAGGCCATGGTGGGCACGGGCGCGGCCGATCAGTTGCGCGGTGCGGTGGGCGCAGACCTGCTGCTGGGCGGCGCCGGCGCCGACACCTTGTATGGCATGGCAGGCAATGACGTGCTCGACGGGGGCGCAGGCAATGACTATCTGCAGGGCGACGCGGGCGCGGACATCTATCGTTTCACGCGCGGCTGCGGCCAGGATGTGATCAACAACTACGAAGCCATCGAAGGCAACGGCAACGGTGCCAAGCCGGTCGATGCGATCGTCTTTGGCCCGGGCATCGCGCCAGGCGACATTGTGCTGACGCGCAATTGGTATGGGGACTTGACCTTGTCGATTGCCGGCGGCAGCGATTCGGTTACGATCAGCAATTACTTCAGCAATGACGGCGCGACCAGCTATGCCGTCGATGAAATACGCTTTGCCGACAATACCGTATGGCGCGTGGCGGAGGTGAAGGCGCGTGCGCTGCTGGCCAATGAAGCGGGCTCCACCTTGATTGGTTTCGAGTCCGATGACGTGATCGCCGGCGCCGTGGGCAACGACGTTGTGTATGCCCGCAGCGGCAACGACAGCGTCGACGGGAATGGCGGCAACGACGGCCTGTACGGCGAGGCTGGCAATGATGTATTGCGCGGCGGCGCCGGGCGCGATTATCTCGATGGCGGGGCCGGCAACGATAACCTCGACGGCGGGGCCGACGACGACCAGCTGACCGGTGGCGACGGCGCCGACACGTATCGCTTTGGCCGCGGCTATGGCAAAGACAGCATCAACAATTACGACGCCGATGCGTCGATCGACAGCCTGGTGCTGGGCGCGGGCATTACCCAGGCCGACATCGAGGTGCGGCGCAGTGCCTGGAACGAGCTGGTCTTGAGCATCAAAGGCACGCCGGACGTGCTCACGGTGGCGCAGTTTTTCTCCGCCGATGGCACGACGCCGTATGCACTGGACCGGATTGTGTTTGCTGACAATAGCGTATGGGACATCGCGGCCATCAAGGCCCGGGTGCTGGCGCCGACGGCGGGAAGCGACAGCCTGGTCGGTTACGCGGGCGCGGACAGTATCAGCGGCGGCGATGGCGCCGACGCGCTGCGCGGTGCGGCGGGCAATGACGTGCTGGACGGCGACGCGGGCAATGACACCCTGTATGGCGAGGCCGGCAACGACACGCTGCGCGGCGGCAGCGGTGCCGACTACCTGAACGGTGGCGACAGCGACGATGTATTGCAAGGCGGTGCCGACGACGACGTGCTGGTCGGTGGCGTGGGCAATGACAATCTGGAAGGTGGTCTCGGCAACGACAGCCTGCATGGCGGCGAGGGCGATGACACCTACCTGTTCGGCGTAGGCGACGGGCAAGACATCGTCGACGAGGCTGGCTACTCGGGCAGCGCGGGCGGCGCCGACACCTTGCGCTTGCGCGCGGGCGTGAGCGCCACTACGGTGGGGCTTGTGCGCTCCGGTAACGACATTCTGTTGACGCTGCCAAGCCGCCTGGAAAATGGCGTGCCGGTCACCGATTCCGTGCGTTTGCAAAACGCCCTGCAGAACGATGGCGACAACGTGCAAAAGATCGAATACGTGGTATTCGACGACGGCACCACGTGGACGCTGGAGCAGCTCAAGCTGCGCTTGCTGACCGGTGGCGCCGGCGGCGACACCCTCACCGGCTACGCGCTCGCCGACACGCTCGACGGGCTGGCCGGCAACGACTGGCTTGACGGCCTGGCGGGCGCGGACACCTTGCTGGGCGGCGACGGCGACGACCGCCTCGATGGTGGCGCGGGCGACGACGTTCTCGACGGCGGCGCCGGAGCCGACCTGTTACTGGGCGGCGCGGACAACAATACCTACCTCCTGAAAGCCGGGTCCGGCCAGGATGTGCTGGTCAGAAATTTCCTCGATACGGCTGCAGCGACCGACACAATTTTGGTGTCCGCCGAGATTGGTCTCGCGGGAGTGGAACTGCTGCGCGACAACAACGACGTGGTGGTACGAATCCGCGCTACCCAGGATGCGATTCGCCTGCGCGACGTGATGCTCAATGACGGCGTGTTCGAGCACTACAGTTTCCGCTTGAAAAGCGCCGATGGCAGCACCCTGGAAGGCGCCGCGCTGCGGCAAGCCTTGCTCAACGGCGGCACGGGCGATGACGTGCTGACCGGTTACGCCAGCGACGACGCCTTGAGCGGCGGCGCCGGCAACGATACGCTGAGCGGCCTGGCCGGCGTCGACCGCCTGTACGGCAATGATGGCAATGACCAGCTCTTCGGTGGCGCCGGCGCCGACAGCCTGGAGGGCGGCCTGGGCGACGATCAGCTCGATGGCGGCGAAGGCGCCGACATGCTAACCGGTGGGGCGGGCAACGACACCTACGTGCTGGACGATGCGGGCGACCGCTTCACCGAACTGAGCAATGAGGGAGTCGATACGGTCGTCAGCAGCGTCAGCGTGACCTTGGGTAACAATTTTGAAAACGGAACGATGACCGGCGACCTGAATCTGGCGCTGACCGGCAACGCACTGGCCAATATCCTGACCGGCAATGCAGGCGACAACGTGATTGCCGGCGGCGCAGGCAACGACGTGATCGACGGCGGCGCGGGGCTGGACGCCTTAAGCGGCGGCGCCGGTGACGACCTGTACTACGTGGACCAAACGGGCGACGTGGTGCTGGAAGCGGCCAACGAAGGCGTAGACACGGTCCACGCGACGGCCAGCACGGCGCTCTCGGCCAACGTAGAAAACCTGGTCTTGGCGTCAAGCGGCGGCGCGATCGACGGCAGCGGCAATGCACTGGCCAACCGCATGACTGGCAATGACTATGCCAATCGCCTCGACGGCGGCGCCGGCGCGGACGTGCTGGAAGGGCTGATGGGGGACGACACCTATGTGGTCGACAATCTGGCCGACCAGGTGATTGAAGCGGCCGACGCGGGCTTCGATACGGTGGAAACAGGCCTGAGCTACACGCTGGGCGCCAACCTGGAGGGCTTGCTGCTGACCGGCTATAGCGCGGTGAATGGCACGGGCAACGAGGGCGACAATACCCTGATCGGCAACGCGGCGAACAACATTTTGTCCGGCGGCATTGGCAACGATGAGCTGCAAGGCGCGGGCGGAAACGACATCCTGGACGGCGGGCAGGGTAGTGACGACATGGCCGGCGGCGCCGGCAACGACACGTATTACGCCGACAGCCAATCGGACCGAATTTTTGAGTCCTTCGGGGAAGGGATCGACACCGAAATACGCAGCTTCGAGACATCCTATCTGCTGGCCAACGCGGTGGACAACCTGACGCTGACGGGCACCGTCTACCGCGGCAATGGCAACGGGCTCGACAACGTTATCACCGGCAACGATGCAGACAACAATCTGTTGGGGCTGGGCGGTAACGACATGCTGATCGGCGGCGCCGGCAACGATGCGCTGTTTGGCAGCGTCGGGCAAGATACCCTGCTCGGCGGGCTGGGCGACGACTATTATGAAATCGACGACGCGGGCGATGCCATCGTCGAGCAAGCCAACGAAGGCGACGATTTCGTGCGCGCCACCGTCAGCTGGACCTTGGGCGCCAACCTGGAACGCCTGGCAGTGGACGGCACGGCCGCGCTGTCGGTGACGGGCAACGCCCTGAACAACGGCCTGTGGGGCAATCAGGGCAACAATATCCTCACTGGTGGCTTGGGCAACGACTTCCTGTCGGGCGACCAGGGCAATGACGTCTACCTGTTCAGCCGCGGCGACGGCCAGGATTCGATCGACAACACCGACCTGCTTGGCGCCACCGATACCTTGCGCCTGGGCAGCGGCATTGCTGAGACGGACGTCCAGGCATTCCAGTCCGGCGCCAACCTGTTCTTCAAAATCAAGGGGACCAACGACCAGATCGGCTTGATCAACTACTACGGGGCGAACACGACCGTGGCAGGCCAGGCGGCCGACCACAAGATCGACCGCATCGAGTTTGCCAGCGGCGCATCCTGGGACCAGGCCATGATTCAGACGGTAGTGGATCGCGCCAAGAACAACCATGCGCCAGTCATCAACAGTTATTTACCGGCCCTGCAAGCGAAAGCCGGCAGCGTCTTTAGCTACACGGTTGCGGCCAACACCATTACGGACCCGGATGCCTGGGATTCGATCACCTACAGCATCAAGATGGCAGATGGCTCGGCGGTGCCGGCGTGGCTGAGCTTTGATGCCGCGACCCGGACCATGTCGGGAACGCCCGGCGCGGGCAATGTCGGCGCGCTGCAGTTCATCCTGTGGGGGACCGACGGCTACAACTCGTCGGCCGGCGAATACGTCAACATGACCATCGGCGCGCTGAACCGGGCGCCGGTGCTGTCCGCAGCGCTGGCGGACCAGGCCGCGTCGCTGGGCGCCGCCTTCAGTTACACCGTTGCGGCCAATGCGTTTACCGACCCGGACAGCGGCGACACCTTGGGCTACAGCGCCACGCTGGCCGATGGCAGCGCGCTGCCATCATGGCTGAGCTTTAACGCGGCGACCCGCGTGTTCAGCGGCACCCCGCCAAGCACGGGAACGGTCAGCGTCAAAGTGACGTCCAAGGATAGCGGCAACCTGACGGCCTCGGATGTGTTTGACATTGTGGTCAGTCTGACCAACCAGACCTTGAACGGCACGGCCGGCACCGACACGCTGGTGGGCGGCGCGGGCAATGACACGCTCAATGGGCTGGCGGGCAACGACACGCTCAACGGCGGCGCCGGAAACGACTTGCTCAATGGCGGCACCGGCAATGACGCAATGGCCGGCGGCACCGGCGACGACACCTATGTCGTCGACAGCGCGACCGATGTGACGACTGAAGCGGCCGGGGCGGGAACGGACCTGGTGCAGTCGAGCGTCAGTTACACCCTGGCGGCCAATCTGGAAAACCTCACCTTGACGGGCGTGGCGGCGGTCAATGCAGGCGGCAACGCAGGGGACAACTACTTGACCGGCAACAGCGCCATCAATACCTTGACTGGCGCGGCGGGCAACGACACGCTCGATGGCGGCGCCGGCGCGGACCTGCTGCTGGGCGGCCTGGGCAACGACACCTATGTGGTGGAGAACACGGGCGACGTGATCACGGAGAATTTGAACGAAGGTACAGACCTGGTTCAGTCCAGTGTCAGCTACACACTGGCCGCCAACGTCGACAATCTTACCCTGACGGGAAGCAGTGCCCTGAACGGCACCGGCAATGCCTTGAACAATGTGCTGACAGGTAACAGCGCCGCCAATACCCTCAATGGCGGCGCCGGCGCCGACAGCATGGCGGGCGCCGCAGGCGACGATGTCTACGTTGTCGACAACGGCCTGGACGTGATTGCGGAGAACGCGGGACAGGGCATGGATCTGGTGCAGTCCAGCGTCAGCTACAGCCTGGCGGCCAACGTCGAGCACCTCACACTGACGGGCACCGGCGCGATCAACGGCACCGGGAACGGGTCAGACAACATCATGATGGGCAATGCGGCTGCCAACGTCCTGGCCGGCGGCGCCGGCAATGACACGCTGAACGGCGGAGCGGGCATCGACACCATGCAAGGCGGCACCGGCAATGATAGTTATGTGGTGGACAACAGCGCCACTATCGTGACCGAAAACTTGAACGAAGGCACCGACCTGGTGCAATCGAGCGTGGCCTTCACGCTGGGTGCGAACGTGGAAAACCTGACGTTGACCGGTGCGACGGCCATCAATGGAACAGGCAACGCCGCTGCTAACATCCTGATCGGTAATAGCGCCATCAATACGCTGGTCGGTGCCGCAGGCAACGACAGCCTTGACGGTGGCGCGGGGGCGGACAAACTGCTCGGTGGTCTGGGCGACGACGTCTACGTGGTGGACAACGCTGGCGACCTGATTACCGAAAACGTGAACGAAGGAACCGACCTGGTGCAGTCGGGTGTGACGTATACCCTTGCCGGCAACGTTGAAAACCTGACCTTGACAGGAGCGACGGCCATCAATGGCATCGGCAACACGCTCAACAACGTCCTTGTCGGAAACAGTGGAATCAATACACTGACCGGGAATGCGGGTGCTGACACGCTCGACGGCGGCGCCGGCGCCGACATCCTGCAGGGCGGTGCGGGCAATGACACTTACCTGCTGGGGCGCGGTTACGGCATCGACACCATCATCGAAAACGATGCAACGGCGGGCAACATCGATCTGGCGCAGTTTGGGTCGGGCATCACGACCGATCAGCTCTGGTTCCAGCGGGTGGGCAACAATTTGCAAGTGGACATCATTGGTACGGCGGACAGGTTTGTTCTGAATAGCTGGTATCTGGGAAACCAATACCACGTGGAACAGTTCAAGACCAGTGACGGCAAAGTCTTGCTGGACAGCCAGGTCCAAAACCTCGTCAATGCGATGGCCGGTTTTGCGCCACCGGCAGCGGGACAGACGACGCTGAGTACCGCCTATCAGACGACGCTGATTCCGACCATCACTGCAAACTGGCATTGATGCGGTACGCGTGATGCCATGGCCTTGCGCGCCTGGACAACGAGATTTCTTCGTTCTGGCGCGCGGGTTAACCCGAACGGCAAGATGGGCCGGTGGTAAGCTACGATAGTTGTCACTTTCAACCTGAAGGGATTTTATGAAACCGCTGTTTTCCTCCGACGAAGAAGCGCAGGCAGGATCGGTGCCGCCTGTGGCGAGCGCGCCGACTTTGGTGCCGCTGCTGACCCCTGCCGTCACTTCAGGCATGCTTCCGGCCTCGCTTCCTGAGGTAAGCGCGGCGCCACTGGTCCGGGTTGACATTTCCGGCATCGACGACAAAGCCATCGAGTCGCTGGGCGGCTCCACCGGCACCGGCGTGGCCAAGATCTCGGCCAAATTGCTCGGCACGGTGCGGGCCTCGGACGCGGACGTCTTCGGCGCGCAGTTGAACGAACTGATTGCCACCTCCAAGGGCCTGGACCCGTCCAAGCTGCGTTCGGGCGGGCTGTTGTCGCGCGTGTCGAACATGTTCGGCTCGGTCAAGGAAAAGATGCTGTCGCAGTACCAGGTGGTCGAATCGCGCATGGACACTCTGGTTAGCGAAATGACGCGCCACGCCAACGTCCACAAGGGTCGCATCCACGATTTCGATGAAATGTACAAGGGCCTGGAAATTTATTATCAAGGGCTGGACGCGGACGTGAAAAAGGGCGAGGGCTGGGCGCACACGCTGGCGCAAGCGATTGCGCAGCAACCGGTGGCGGCCAACGCTTTCGAGGCGCAGCAGGCTACCGAGCTTAAACGTCGTCACGAGCGTCTCGAAAAGCGCATCGACGACCTGCGCCGTGCCATGCTGATGGCCACCCAGATGGTGCCGCAGATCCGCCTGTCCCAGGACAATGCGCGCTCCCTGACGGACACGTTTACCGATATCGTCAACGTTTCAGTGCCCGCCTGGCGCAATGTATTCTCGCTGTATTTGCTGCAGCTCGAGGCCAAGCAGAGCGCCGCCGTCGCCAATGCCGCGTACGACGCCACCGATGCCGCCTTCCGCGCCCAGGCTGACATGTTGCTGGAAAACACCGAGACGGTGGCGCGGGTGAAACAGCGTTCCCTGGTCAGCCTCGAAACCGCGCAGCATGTGCAAACGCAGCTCATTACCGCGTACGACAAGCTCGAGCAAATTTCGAAAGAAGGCCAGCAGCGCCGCAAGGACGAGCTGCCGAAACTGCAGGAACTCGAACGCGAGTTGATTGCGCGCTTCTCGCCCACGGCGGGGTAAGCCGGGAAGCCTCCTATTGCTCCCGGTCCTCATTCCAACGAAAATACACGTTTTACAAAAAAAGGAAAAGTCCATGTCGACGACTCTCGAAACCGGCCATCGCATCAACCTCGAAAAAACCTCCCCAGGCCTGAAGCGCGTTCGTATCGGCCTCGGGTGGAAGGTGAATGCGGCCGACGGCCAGGCATTCGACCTGGATTCGTCAGTGTTCCTGTGCAAGAAGAACGCAGCGGACGAACCCGTCATGCTCAGCAACGCGCACTTCGTCTATTACAACCAGACCACGTCGCCGGACGGCGCGGTGGTGCACTCCGGTGACAACCGCACCGGCGACAGGGATGGTGACGACGAAGTCATCACCGTCGACCTGGCCAAGGTACAGGCTGAAGTGGTGGAGCTGCCGATCGTGGTCACCATCCACGACGCCGAAGCACGCAAGCAGAACTTTGGCCGGGTGAATGGCGCCTACGTCAAGGTGTACAACGACGAGACCGGCGAAGAGCTCGCGTCTTACGACCTGAACGAAGACTACTCGGACAAGACCGCGCTGCAGTTCGGCTCGCTTTACCGCAAGGATGGCGATTGGCGCTTCCAGGCTGTGGGTGCCGGCTTCAAGCTCAATCTGGCGACCTTCATCCGCAAGCTCGGCGGCACCATCTGAGACGCCCGGGGCTCCGCCAACCGCTCCCGACGCCGGCTACTTGATGACAAATCACCCGCCCAAGGCATTCGACTTCGCCGAGGAGCCGGCGCTGCCCCCGGACAGCGCCGCGCGCCCGGTGACGCCCAAGGCGTTCGACTTTGGCGACGAACAGCTTGCCTCGCCGGCGCCGCAACCTGCCGCCCCGGTCGGCGCGACAACGCCGCCCAAGGTGCTGTCCTTTGATGATGTACCGGCCGCCGCGATGACGGCTCGCATGCCGCCCAAAGCCGCGCCTAAAGCGCTGTTTGACAGCGAGGATCACGGCGCGGTGCGCGATGCCCTGGCTTCCGTCCGGACCGACTATCCGGTGTTGTTCCAGAACTCGGAGCAGCGTCTGGCCGCCTTGTTCCGCCGCATCCTGCCGGTCAAATTGTCACTGGTCACCGAGTGGGCGGAGGCGCCCTTGATGGAGCAGGCAGCCCTGCTTCAGCCCGTGACAGAACTGGTGCGCAAGTTCGCGGGTATGGAAGTGCCCGCGCTACTTGAAGCGGCGCTCGGCAGCACCAGGGCGCCGACTGGCGTATTTAGCAAGCTCTTTAGCCGTGCGACGTCGCCCGCGCAATACAAGCCAGAGCTGATCGCCGCCCGGGCGCGGCTGCAGCAACTGATGTCGGACAGCGAGCTGGCAACGCGCAACCTGGACGAGTCGGCCAAGAACCTGACCTTGCACTGGGTGGCGCTGGCCGTGGTGTCGGAACTGGCCGGGCGCGCGCCGGATGCGACGCTGCTCGATGTTCTGGTGCAGCGGCGCACGCTGATCCAGCAGGCAGTGCGCCAGGCGGAGCTGTCGATATTGCAGATGGGGCAGGTGCGTCAGCAAGCCGCGGAGCTGATCGGCCAGGTGTCGTCCTTTCTGACCGTTACTTTGCCGGCGCTGGAGATGGCGCAGGCGCAGGGTGTTGGGTAAGGAGCACGGTTTGTGGGGGTGCTTGTTTCGGTAATCGGATTGCTGAACAACCGTACCGCGACAGGGGCATTGGTAAATAGGTTTAATGCAGGATGCTGGCAAGGCCAGGATGCATGGCGCCGCCAAACAATATCACCCAAACCGACGCCGCTTCATGGCGCCGTGTACCTCAGGTTTTAGGCCTCACAAGGAAAGGTTCACAATGTCACACAGTTCAGAAACTCGTATATTCACAGCTCCAATCGATGGTTTTCCATCCGAAGCTTCTTTCATTGAGCAGTTTCAGGACCTTTGCAAAACGGCGGGCAGTGCCGCCACGATCGGAAGGACAAGCTGCATCATGTATTCGGTTCGACCAGAAATGGATACGCGATCTATACCCTGGAGAATATTCTCAAAGCCAATCCCCATCCTGCTCTTGAGGTGACTGGCTTCTCACCAATTCGTATTAACCGTGTTGGTCTCGTTACCAATGATCACTTTGAAGTTAGCGGTTGGATGTCTGATCAGCGGCTGAACGTTCAGGGTGAATCCGAAGTATTACCGATGGTACTTGAGCGGACCCAGGAAGCTAAGTTGGACATGCAGGTGTTTTTCGGCTTTGAGCCTTGGCGAGCGCTTCCGCGTGGGAACCATCGCTTCCGAATCGTCAGAGCGCTACATCGTTGGTGGTTTTGGCGTAATGTAGGGTTCCAGATTAATTCCAGCAAAGGAACGATCTTCGCTCGACTACCTGTCGAAGAGGTGAAATGGTTACAAGAAGAAGTATTGCAACCGTACGATGAACGACAAAGCTAGACCGATATCACTAGGGACCCAAAGAATGGACTTAACTAGGTCTTTTTTATCGGCGCTCGTGCTGTCACCGTCCGCTTCGGGGCGATAGGCTGCCGGTCGTGGCGCCACGTCGACTGATAGTAGAATAGTCATTCAATCGGAAAAATCCGCCGCCGCCTCACGTTGAGTGTCGGGATATTAACGGAGCGGATGCAGATGCCAGGGCACGTCGTACCCAATCCACCCAAGTTAAGACATTTCAACAGTTTTTCTGAGTCATCTTCTTGTGTGGTTTTACGCCGGGCTTCCTGGG
>NZ_JAFCTU010000031.1:3731-69381 GCF_049896185.1 Massilia sp. TSP1-1-2 | reverse complement strand
ACGGCATGCTGGAGGTGCTGCAACGCGCCTTCGCCGGTAATCCTATCCAGCCCACTGCATAGGCGCTGAACAGTCACTACGGTTTAATTTTGAACAGATTGTCAGGAGTAACGCCGCATTGAAGGTAGGAACTGAGCTCCGTGATCCTCATAATTTTTCCGGGCTGGCCACCGCAAGCCTTATCCAAGGGACGCTGGTCAAATCGATGGATAACGCGATTTGTATTGCTAATTGTAAAACCTTGGCCGCCGACCAAAATACTGTTCTGGCACTCGGGTTCCGTGCAATATTTTTCGCAATTCGTGCAGACCGTCGCGCTAGAGTCTGTGAATGCCAAGCACTGATCGTATATGGCAGGGATCACAATTTTGAAGTTACGAACGTCAAAATAGCCACACTTGCTCGCTGCCTTACCCACAAGGTTGACTTCGGCAATTTGAAATCGACCCAAACCTTGCTTGGCATCGGAAAAATCAAAATCTCCCGTGTAAAAAATATTTGGAATCTTGATGGCACCGCTGCCGTCTACAGCAACGAGCTCACGAGGATTACCAATGATTAGAGTGGCGAAGCCAGCCTTGTTAGGGACAATATTCTTCACGTATTTCGGCTTCACATGCCGTGCCGCCCCGGAACCAGCAAAACATTCACTGGACCACTCGTGCTTGCTGTCTGTAGATGGGCATAGCTCCGCAGAGGTACAAGAAAGCGAGATCAACGCAACCAACGCAAAAACAATCGCAGCGGCTGCCGACTTCATCATTTCAGTTCCCAAAATTTAACTTTGACAACCTGCACCAAGCTATACTTGGCGGCTTCGTTCAGTCGGGTAAGCCAAAAATAATACGAGTTATTGCCGGGCTGATCATGCCCGTCAGCATAAGAAAGCTTCTTTGAGTTTCCGTCCCACAACGTGAAATGACCTGTGGCGCCCCCCACCCCGCCACCTCAAAAACAACTATGCCACTTTTCGAGTTAAGCTTTTCGTCGATGAAACGTTGACCTTCCTTAACCCGCGTCTTGAATATTGCGCTCATCGCCTCCTTATCTTGAAGCAATGAGTTTGGGATAACCGTCAGGTTCAACTCTTCGTCGGCACCTTTAAAACGGCGAGCAAGCTCAGCCTTCAAATCGATGACACGCAGCCAATAAATATAGTTGTCCCCGCCTTGAACACTCGTACCACTTGGTGCTTTTGGCAGCTTCAGGCCGCTCCTATTGAGCGCATACGACATTCGAACGGCGCACGTATTTTGATAGCCCGGCTGGGCGTATAGCTTGACAAAGGCACCGCCTATTTTCGAATCGTAAAGCTCGGGAGTCTGGACGCTGACATCCGGATAATATTTTTTCATATCTGCCCACGATGGTCGCCGTGGGGAAATTGAAGCGGAAGCGGCTCCGGCTTTTGCAGTAATTGGCATACTTCCCCTTGTTTAATTATGCAATGTAGCGTCCGCAATGATGCCCGGCCCTGCGCTGGCCTGCGGTTCGTCGCAAGCGCAAAATATTGACATATGTATAAATTTATATTTTTTGTAAGTGTGCGCAATCCCGATTGATTTGTCAATTCTCAAACCTGGGGCGTAGTTACAAGATGGCATGGAGCGAATGCAAGGCTGGACTGGGCCAGTAGTACCCGCTGGCGCCAACAGCGCGCGGCAACAGCGCGCGACAACAGCGCAACCATTTGCCAGGCACATCGTCGGGTAGGCAGCGGCCGAAAAGTGCTTGTTCCTCGGCATTCGATTGGAAAAACCGTGGAACGTGTCGCGGCAGGCAGTGGATGGCATCTCGATGATGCCTATTCCGCGAAACTTTGGTCAGGAGGTCAGCTAACCATGATGGCTGCGATACCCATATGATGCTGCCGGTAATCCTACGGATGCACGCCCAAGCGGTTGAGCATTCCGCATGGGTACAATGGTCCCGCAACGACGTGTTGACGCATCGTTACACCGCTTTGTCACCCATTAGTTTGATAGCCCGTGCGCAATCTGAAGAGTGCACACGCTTAGCTTTTTTACACCGCATCCGGCCCCGTCTCACCGGTACGAATCCGGATCACCTGCTCCACATCCTGCACAAAAATTTTCCCGTCACCAATCTTGCCGGTGCGCGCAGCCTTGATGATGGCGTCGACCACTTGCTCGGACATGCTGTCGTCAACCACCACTTCGATCTTCACCTTGGGCAGAAAATCAACCACATATTCAGCGCCGCGATACAGTTCCGTGTGGCCCTTCTGGCGCCCGAAACCCTTCACTTCCGTCACGGTCAAGCCCGTCACATTCACTTCCGCGAGCGCCTCGCGCACTTCGTCGAGCTTGAACGGCTTGATCACACAGGTAATTTGTTTCATTTCTGATGCTCCTTAAATAGTGCCGGCTTGCCTGCTATTCTAATCGACATCCGGAATGTTCTTCAGCTCTTCGAGCCACACGGTCGCTTCCGAATCGCTCGGCGCGCGCCAGTCGCCGCGCGGCGACAGCGATCCGCCATTGCCCACCTTTGGCCCGTTCGGCACGCACGAGCGCTTGAACTGGCTGGTCTTGAAGAAGCGATATGCAAAAGTTCCCAGGTGCTTTTTGATCGTGGCAAGCGTATAGCGCTCCTGCCAGGCCGACCATGATAGAAACGCCACCTTCGACGGCGCGAAGCCGTACCGCAAAATGTAATGCAAATTAAAATCCTGCAGTTCGTAAGGCCCGATCACGTTTTCCGTAATCTGGGCTGGCTTCTCGTCGCCGGCCTTGCCCGGCACCAGCTCGGGGCTGATCTCGGTATCCAGAATGCCCAGCAGCGTGCCCGACCCGACAACGCCAATGGTGCCGGTCTCCGCCACCCAGCGCACCAGATGGCTGATCAAGGTCTTGGGCACGCTCGCGTTCACGTTATAGTGCGACATATGGTCGCCCACGCCATAGGTGCACCAGCCCAGCGCCAGCTCGCTCAGGTCGCCCGTGCCGATCACCATCGCCGCATGGTAGTTGGCCAGCCTGAACAGATGGCTGGTGCGCTCGCCCGCCTGCACGTTTTCAAACGTGATGTCGTAGATTTCTTCGCCCTTAGCAAACGGATGGCCCAGGTCCTTGAGCATCTGCACGCAGCTGGGCCGGATATCGATCTCGTCCGCGCTGCAGCCGACTTCTTCCATCAGCTCGCGCGCCTGGCGCAGCGTGCGCTCGCTGGTCGCAAAGCCCGGCATGGTGTAGGCCAGGATATTTGCGCGCGGCAGCGCCAGGCGGTCCATCGCCTTGGCGCACACCAGCAGCGCATGGGTCGAATCGAGCCCGCCCGACACGCCAATGACCACTTTTTGCATGCCGCTTTGCGACAGGCGCTGCACCAGCGCCTGCACCTGGATGTTGTACACCTCGGTGCAGCGCACGTCGCGCTGCGCCAGGTCTTGCGGGACGTACGGAAAACGCTCGATCGTGCGCGCCAGCGGCAGCGCCTGCCCGCGCGCAATCTGCAGCTCGAAGCGCACCACCTTGAACGCGGCAACCTCGCCGGCATGCCTGCGCACCGAGTCCGCGAACGTGGTCTGGTGCATGCGCTCGCGCGACATGCGCTCCAGGTCCACATCGGCAAACAGGATGTGCGAGCCGTCCTTGAAGCGCTCCGACTCGGCCAGCAATTCGCCTTTTTCGTAAATCAGCGCCTGCCCGTCCCACGCCAGGTCGGTCGACGATTCGCCCAAGCCCGCCGAACTGTAGAGATAGGCCGCCAGGCAGCGCGCCGACTGCTGGCCTACCAGTTGATGGCGGTAGGCGCTCTTGCCGGCCAAAACGTTCGACGCCGACAGGTTCACCAGCACGGTGGCCCCGGCCAGCGCGGCAAACGACGACGGCGGAATCGGCACCCACACGTCTTCGCAAATCTCGATGTGAAACCGCATCGACTTGATGTTCGAGATCTCGAACAGCAAACCGGCGCCGAACGGCACCTCCTGGCCGAGCAGCTGCACCTGGGTTGACACGGCACTGTCGGCCGCGCTGAACTGGCGCGCTTCGTAAAACTCTCCGTAATTGGGCAGGTAGCACTTGGGTACCAGTCCCAGGATACGCCCGCCCGCCACCACTGCCGCGCAGTTGAACAGTTGATGATCAACCCGCAGCGGCAGGCCGACCACGAGCGCCACATCGATATCCCTAGACGCCTCGACCACCAGGCCAAGCGCCGCCTCGCAGGCGTCCAGCAGCGCCGCCTGGTGAAACAGATCGTCGCAGGTGTAGGCCGACAGGCCCAGTTCGGGATACGCGACCAGCACGGCGCCCTGCTGCTGCGCCTGGCGCGCCAGCGCAATCGTTTGCGCGGCATTGAAGGCCGGATCGGCGATTTTGCAGCGCGGTATGGCGACGGCGACGCGGGCAAAGCCATGGGTATAGAGATTGAAAAAATCGTTCTTCATGCAGTGCTTTCTAGGTGTGGCAAAGGGGCGTCGCGCGCCAGGAAAACGGCGCGCGCCTTTTTGCGTAGAATGGACACATGAATTATCGCACGCATATCGTCTCTACCCTTTCCGACATCGGCCAGCCGGCCTGGGATGCACTGGCGGCCAAGCAGGACAAGGCCAATCCATTCCTGTCGTTCGCCTTTTTGCACGCGCTGCACGAGTCGGGCAGCGCCAGCGTCGAAAGCGGCTGGCAGCCCCAGTTCCTGACCCTGTACGACGGCGACCAGCTGGCCGCCGCCATGCCCTTGTATGTCAAGACCCACTCGTACGGCGAGTACGTGTTCGACTGGGCCTGGGCCGACGCCTACCATCGCAACGGCGTGGAGTACTACCCCAAGCTGCTGTCGGCGATCCCGTTCACCCCCGTCACCGGGCCGCGCCTGCTGGCCGTTGACGAACGCGCCCGTGCGGCGCTGATCGAGGTACTGTGCGCCACGCAGCGCTCGTCCGACGTCTCGTCCACCCATATTTTGTATCCGCCCGAAGAGCAGGTGCAGCAGCTGGCCGACGCCGGCTTCATGCTGCGCAGCGGCGTGCAGTTCCACTGGCTCAATGCGGGCTACCGGGACTTTGAGGAATTCCTCGGCACGCTGGAGAAGAAAAAGCGCAAGAACATCCGGGCCGAGCGGCGCAAGGTACAGGAGGCGGGCATCACCATGCGGCGCGTGCGCGGGATTGACGCGACCGATGCCCACTGGCGCCTGTTCAACCGCTGCTACCAGCACACCTACAAGGCGCACCGCTCCACGCCTTATCTCAACCTCGATTTTTTCCAGCGCATCGGCAGCACCATGCCGGAGAACATACTGCTTGTGTTTGCCGAGCGTGAGGGCAAGGCGGTGGCCGCGTCGCTGGTGATTCACAGCGCCGATACCTTGTTCGGGCGTTATTGGGGCGAACTGGAACACGTGCCTTGTTTGCACTTCGAGACAGCGTATTACCAGCCGCTGGAGTTTTGCATCGAGCAGAAAATCGCCGTGTTCGAGGGCGGCGCGCAGGGCGAACACAAAATGGCGAGGGGTTTCCTGCCGACCAAGACCTGGTCCGCGCACTGGCTGGCCCATCCGGCCTTTGCCGATGCGATCGAGCGTTTTCTGGCGCGTGAAAAAGGCGGGATCGATGAGTATATCGATGAACTCAATGACCGCAATCCGTTCAAGGATGCATAAGCGCATCCTCGCGTGGGGACGGTCGCGGTTCGGTTAAACAATCAGATCAACGATACCCATCCGAAGGAGCAGCATGATTTCGCACGTCTTCATCGGCATTACTAACTTCAAACGCGCCTTGCCCTTCTACTCGGCCGTCATGGCCACGCTCGGCCTGCAGCTAAAATTCGCCGACCCCGCCACACCCTGGGCCGGCTGGGTCTCGCCTACCCATCCGCGCCCCCTGTTCCTGATCGGCCACCCGTTCAACGGACAACCCCACACCCCCGGCAACGGCCAGATGACCGCCCTGCTCGCGCCATCACGCGATGCCGTCGACCTGGCCCACGCCACCGCCCTCGAGCACGGCGCCGCCTGCGAAGGCGCCCCCGGCTTGCGGCCTCACTATCACCCCAACTTCTATGGCGCCTACTTCCGCGACCTGGACGGCAACAAGCTGTGCGTCTGCTGTCACGGCTGACTTGACGACGCTCCCCTTTATCGACTCGCCCCTTTATCGACTCGCCCCTTTAACGCCGCGGCCCTAGCTGGCGCGGCTTGGCCGGCTCGCCATCCGCATGCACGAACAGAGCCGGTTTACCATCTGCATACTCGCGCAGCATGTTCCACACCGCCCGCACCCGCTGCAGGCGGTACAAATCGGTGGGCGCTGCCAGCCAGAACGAACGCTCCGCAAAAAACTGGTCGAGCACCGGCACCAGGCGCCCGTCGTCGGGCACCGCGTACGGCGGCGCCATCACCAGCCCCATGCCCAGCGAAGCCGCCTCGATCTGGGCCGGCATGCCGGTGCAGCACAGGCGCCGGCGCGGCGTGAATCCCAGTTCGTCCAGATAGCTCAATTCGCGGCTGGCCAGCCGGTCCTGCACGTAGTCGACAAAATCATGCTGCGCCAGATCTGCGTGCGCGAAGATCGGCGCGTGCGTGGCCAGGTATGCAGGCGAGGCCCACACGTACAGCCGGAACGTGGCAAGCTTGGTGATCATGTAGCGCCCCGTGCTGGGCGGGTCCAGCATCACGCCCAGATCGGCCTCGCGGTTGGCCAGGTTGGCAAAGCGCGGCAGCACCAGCAGGTCCACGCTCAGCTCGGGATTCGACTGCAGCATCGCCACCAGCAGCGGCGCCACCACGCGCACCGCGAACAGCTCCGGCACGCCCAGGCGCACCACGCCGTGCACCGACACTTCGCCGCCGCTCATCTGCTCGGTGGCGGCCAGCGCCGCACTTTCCATCGCCTCGGCATGGGGCAACAGCGCCAATCCCATGTCGGTCAATTCGTAGCCTTCGCGCGAACGGTCGAACAGCGTGGTGCCGAGCTGGATTTCGAGCCGGTCGATGCGGCGCGCAACCGTGGTGTGCTCCACCTCGAGCCGGCGCGACGCGCCCGACAAGGTGCCGGCGCGCGCCAATTCAAGAAAGAACCGCAAATCGGTCCACTCTGGGAGTGTATTCATGGGAAGTGTCTCGGATGATTGTTGTATTCGTTTTGCATATTGTGCACTAGTGCACAACTCGCTGGCAAATAGTGCGTTGTACACCTTGCGCAGGATCAAATTAAACGAAGATTTTGTACGTACATCCTGTCATACCATACGCTCAGCTCGCAATGTGCATTTATGCACAGTCGGTGGGCGTGTTGTTGTCTTTCGCGCAAAAACGAATGCAGGCACACTGCATGCCATGCGATTCTGACCGCATACCACTAATAAAAATCCTAGGAGACATCTGTCATGCGTCTTACCAGCACCAAGCTGAAATTACTGAACCGCTCCGTCGCCGCCGCCATCGCCCTGATGGGAACCACGATGGGTTCGGCCCACGCCCAGAGCGACGCCGCAGCGCCCGCCGCGAGCAACAACGACAACCCGAACGTGGTCGTCGTGACCGCCCGCCGGCGCGAGGAAACGCTGCAGGACGTGCCAGTGTCGGTGACTGCGTTTAACGCCGACCAGCTCTCCAAGCAAGGCATCCCCGACATCACCGGCCTGGCCCTGGCCCTGCCCAACACCACCATGAAGGCGTCGCGCGGCACCAACTCGACCCTGACCGCCTTCATCCGCGGCGTCGGCCAGCAAGATCCCCTGGCAGGCTTCGAGGCCGGTGTCGGCATCTACCTGGACGACATCTACCTGGCCCGCCCGCAAGGCGCCGTGGCGGAGATCTACGACGTCGAGCGCATCGAAGTGCTGCGCGGCCCGCAAGGCACGCTGTACGGGCGCAACACCATCGGCGGCGCCGTCAAATACGTCACGCGCAAGCTGGCGCCGCAAACCGATATCCGCACCCGCCTCACGGTCGGCACCTACCAGCAGCGCGAAGCCGTCGTCACCGCCAGCACGCCTCTCTCGGACACCACCCGCATCGGCGGCACGTTCGGCAAGTTTGACCGCGGCGGCTACGGCACCAACCTGTTCAATGGCCAGCCCAATTACGACAAGGACCTCGCCGCGCTGCGCCTGTCGGCAGAATTTACGCCGACCCCGGAACTGTTCATCCGCCTCTCCGGCGACGCCACCGAAGACAATTCGCATCCACGCAATGGCCACCGCCTGACCGTCGGGCGCACCAGCGGCGCGCCTGTCCTCGAAAACGTGTACGACACGCGCGCCAATCTGAACCTGGCCCTGGGCCACGAACAAAAGGTCAAGGCCCACGGCGTGGCCGCCCTGATCGAATACCGCATGAGCGACAAGCTCACGCTCAAGTCCGTGACCGCTTCGCGCAAGGACAGCTCCTACGCGCCGATCGACTTTGATTCCTTGTCCGTCACCGACTTCCACGTGCCTGCGTACTACACCAACAAGCAGCTGAGCCAGGAATTCCAAGCCACCTACACCGGCGACAAAATCCAGGGCGTGGCCGGCGTGTACTACATCGACGCCAATGCGTTCAATCAGTTCGACACCATCGTGGCGGGCGCCTCGGTGTTCACCGTGGGCGACATCGACACCAAGGCCTGGGCGGTATTTGCCGACGGCAGCTACAACATCAGCGACGCGCTCAGCGTCTCGGTCGGCGGACGCTACACGGTCGACGAGCGCAAGGCAGGCATCCTGCGCAAGGCCTATGCCGGCATGAACGGCTCGCCTGAAATGGGCGGCCCTGCCAATCCCTTTTTCCTGGTCCAGACCGACCTGAATCACGGTGAACTGGTCCGCGAAGACAAGAAGTTCACGCCTAAAGTAGGCCTCGCTTACAAGGCCTCGCCAAACCAGAACGTGTATGGCAGCTATGCGCGCGGCTTCAAGGGCGGCGGGTTCGATCCGCGCGTGAACGTCACCGGCTCCAAGCTGAACGTCGCAACGGTCAAGCGCGGCTTCCTGCCGGAGACCATCGACACGGTCGAACTGGGCCTCAAGTCGCAGTACAACGGCGGTCGCATCCTGACCAACATCGCCCTGTTCAAGAGCAAGTACAAGGATGTGCAGATTCCAAGCTCGGTGGCGATCGACACCAACGGCGACGGCGTCGACGACAGCTTTGCCGGCATAACCACCAATGCTGGCAAGGCCGACATCAAAGGCATTGAACTGGAAGCGAGCGCGCGCCTGACCAACGCCTTCAGCGTGTCCGGCATGTACAGCCATATCGATGCCGAGTACACCGAGTTCCTCGCGCTGCGGCCAGTCAATGGCGTCAACAAGCTGGTCAACATCGCCGGCGAAAGGGTGTTCCAGAACACGCCGAAGAATTCGGCCAACCTGCGCGCCAACTATGACTTTCCGCTGTCGCTGGGCGGTAACGCCGGCAAGGTCAGCCTGATCGGCAGTGCATCGTACAAGGCCAAGACCTACCAGTTCGAGACCCCTTCGGCGCTGGACCAGGATGCCTACAAGATCTACGACGCCAGCATCGTGTGGACCAGCGCGAACAACAAGCTGCGCTACAGCGTGCACGGGAAAAACCTGAACGACACGCACTACAAGACCGGCGGCTATCTGTTCCCGACCCTGGGTGCCGAGGGTACCCTGACCGCGTTCTACGGCGCGCCGCGCACCTGGTCGGCGTCGATGGAATACCGCTTCTAAGCGTTCCACAGCCTCAAACCGCGGATCTCGCAAGCAGCACCCGCAACCGGCTCTTAGCGCCGGTTGGGGGATGCTGCGTCCTCATTCACCTCGACGATGCCCGCCGTGTCCACTTATACTGACCTCAGCTTCATGAGCACCGACGGCCTGTCGCTGTATGCACGCGACTACGCCTCGCACGGGGGCCAAGCCAGGCTGCCCGTCATCTGCATCCATGGCTTGACGCGCAATTCGTCGGACTTCGATGAGCTGGCGCCCTGGATCGCCGGCCTTGGACGGCGCGTGATCGCCGTCGATGTGCGCGGCCGCGGCAAGTCCGCGCGCGACCCAGATCCCAGCCACTACAACCCCGCCACCTACGCCGGCGACGTCATCAAGCTGGCGCACGACCTTGGCATCGCCCGCGCCGTCTTCGTGGGCACCTCGATGGGTGGCCTGATCACCATGACGCTGGCGTTGCGCCGCCTTCCCCTGATTGCCGCCGCCGTCCTGAACGACGTTGGCCCCATCATCTCCCCCAAGGGCTTGTCGCGCATTGCAGGCTACGCGGGCAAAGCGTGCGCGCCCGCCTCGTGGGACGAGGCCACCGATTACATCCGCGCCATCAACCTGCCCGCCTTTCCCGGCAATGACGACCAGGAATGGCAAAAATGGGCGCGCCGCGCGTTTGCCGAAAACGAGCAGGGCCAGCTGGTCCTGAGGTACGATCCGAATATCGCAGTCGCTCTGCAGACCGGCAAGCTGAAAAGCACTTCCTGGGCTGGCCGCGTCGCGTTCCGGCGCCTGGCGCACAATCGCCCGACGCTGCTGGTGCGCGGCGCCTTGTCCGACCTGATGGAAGAGAAAGAAGCCGGCTACATGCGCCGTGCGGCGCCCACCATGCTGTATGCCGAGGTGCCGGGCGTGGGCCACGCGCCAATGCTCACCGAGCCGCCGGCGCGCGAAGCAATACAACAATTTTTGTCGCAAGTAGATTAGACGCTCAGACGCGCATTTAGACGAACAATAAGCATTCAAGGAGACACGCATGAACAAGAGGACCACCCTAGCCGCAGCCATCCTGGCCGCCTTCGCCAGCACGCTGGCCGTTCCCGCCCTGGCCGCCGGACCGGACTTGAAAGTTGCCCTCATCGCCGGCAAGACCGGCGCACTGGAGGTGTACGCCAAGGAGACCGAAACGGGCTTCATGATGGGCCTTGAGTACCTCACCGGCGGCAAGATGGAAATCAATGGCCGCAAGCTCAAAGTCATCGTCAAGGACGACCAGAGCAAACCGGACCTTGCGCGCACGCTGCTGGCCGAAGCCTACGGCGACGACAAGGCCGACATCGCGGTGGGCACCACCTCGTCCGGCTCGGCCATTTCGATGCTGCCGGTGGCCCAGGAATACAAGAAAATCCTGATCGTCGAGCCGGCCGTGGCCGACGCCATCACCGGCGACAAGTGGAACCGCTACATCTTTCGCACCGCGCGCAGCTCGATGCAGGACGCCCTGGCCGCGTCCAGCACCCTGAAAAGCGGCAGCATCGCCTTTTTGGCGCAGGACTACGCCTTCGGCAAGGACGCGATCAAGGCCGCGCGCGAAGCGCTCGCTGCCACCGGCAGCAAGGCCACCATCGTGCACGAGGAATACGCGCCGGCCACCACCACCGACTTTACCGCGCAAGCCCAGCGCATCTTCAATGCACTCAAAGACAAGCCGCAGCCGCGCATCTTGCAAGTGATCTGGGCCGGAGCGCATCCGCTCAACAAGTTGGCCGACATGAAGCCTGAACGCTACGGCATCATCCTTTCGCCAGGCGGGAATATCCTGCCCGTGATGAAGACCTGGAAAAATTACGCCGGCACCCAGGGCACCATCTATTACTACTATGATTTCCCGAAAAACAAAATGAACGACTGGCTGGTGGCCGAGCACACCAAGCGCTTCAAGGCGCCGCCCGACATGTTCACCGCTGGCGGTTTTGTGGCGGCCAGCGCCGTCTACAACGCGCTGCTCAAGGCCAATTCGACCGATACCGAAAAGCTGATCACGACCATGGAAGGCATGGACTTCGAGACGCCCAAGGGAAAAATGACGTTCCGCAAACAGGACCACCAGGCGCTGCAGGCCATGTACCACTTCAAGTTCAAGAAGGACCAGAAAAACGAATGGGACTTGCTCGAACTGGTGCGCGAAATTCCGGCCAGCGAACTGCCGCTGCCGGTCAAGAACAAGCGCTAACGGGTCAGTCAGAGCAATGAGCCAACCTTCCCTGTCCACGCGCGAGCTGACCATCCGCTTTGGCGGCCATGTGGCGGTCAACCAGGTCAGCGCCGATTTTTACCCCGGCACGCTGACCGTCATCGTCGGCCCCAACGGCGCCGGCAAGACCACCTACTTCAACCTGATGTCGGGCCAGCTGCCGCCCAGTTCCGGCAAGGTGTTCTTGAATGGCGTCGACGTCACCAGCCAGGGCGCCGCCAAGCGCACCCGGGCCGGCATCGGCCGCGCCTTCCAGCTCACCAACCTGTTCCCGCACCTGACGGTGATGGAAAACGTGCGCCTGGCCGTGCAAAGCCGCGCCGGCATCGGCCTGAACCTGTTCTCGGTATGGTTTGGCCACACCGAACTGATTGAACGCGCCCAGCACTACCTCGAGCGCGTGTCGCTGGCCGATCGGCGCGACGCGCGCGTGGCGGCCCTGTCGCACGGCGACAAGCGCAAGCTTGAAGTGGCGATCCTGCTCGCGCTCGAACCGTCGATCATGATGTTCGACGAACCGACCGCCGGCATGAGCGTGGACGAAGTGCCGGTGGTGCTGGACCTGATCCACGCCGTCAAGGCCGAAGGCAACAAGACCATCCTGCTGGTCGAACACAAGATGGACGTGGTGCGCTCGCTGGCCGACCGCATCATCGTCCTGCACAACGGCACCCTGGTCGCGGACGGCAATCCGGCCGCAGTGATGGCCTCGGCCATCGTCCAGGAAGCCTACCTGGGAACACCTGAACATGCCTGAACCGATACTCCAATTGTCCGGCGTGCACACGCACATCGGCGAATACCATATTTTGCAGGGCGTCGACCTGGTCGTGCCGCGCGGCGGCCTGTCGGTCCTGCTGGGCCGCAACGGCGCCGGCAAGACCACCACGCTGCGCACCATCATGGGCTTGTGGAAGGCTAGCGCTGGCAGCGTCAAGTTCGACGGGCGCGAGATCTCCGCCTTGAGCACGCCCGACATCGCGCAGGCCGGCATCGCTTACGTGCCCGAATCGATGGCCGTGTTCTCGGACTTGACCGTGCGCGAGAACCTGCTGATGGCCGCCCGCAGCGGCCCGCTTGACGACGCACGCGTGGAATGGATCTTCGGGTTCTTCCCCGCCTTGAAAAAATTCTGGCATTACCCGGCCGGCAATCTGTCGGGCGGCCAGAAGCAGATGGTGGCGATCGCCCGCGCCATCGTCGAGCCGCGCAAGCTGATTCTGATCGACGAGCCGACCAAGGGCCTGGCGCCGGCCATCATCCAGAGCCTGATCGCCGCGTTTCGCGAACTGAAGGAAACCGACACCACCATCTTGCTGGTCGAGCAGAATTTCAGCTTCGTCAAGTCGCTCGGCGACACCGTATCGGTGATGGATGACGGGCGCGTTGTGCACGCCGGATCGATGCACGAACTGGCCGGCGACCAGAACCTGCAACAGCGCCTGCTCGGGCTCGCGCTCGACTCGCACCAATAAGCGTATATATAAAGCGTAGAAAGACCGATGCCGTGACCATGCAAACTCCCCCTACCGTCGCGCGCGTGCTGCCGCCCACCGCCGCGCCCGCCGACACCGTCCTGGCCGCCGCCCCGCGCGACATTGCGCCGTTGCTGCTGGTGCCGATCCTGATGCTCGCCATGCTGCCGCTGGTGGGCAGCCTGCCCACCTGGATCACGCTCACCGTCGCCGGCCTGGCGATGGGCATGATGATCTTTATCATAGCCAGCGGCCTGACGCTGGTGTTTGGCCTGATGGACGTGCTCAATTTCGGCCACGGCGCCTTTGTCTCGGTCGGCGCCTATGCCGCGACCATGGTCCTGATCCCGATGCACGGGTGGATGGAGGCCGACTCGCTGCTGATGAACCTGGGCGTGCTGGCACTGGCCATCACTGTTGCGATGGTGGTCACGGCGCTCTTGGGATGGGCCTTCGAGCGCATCATCATCGAGCCGGTGTACGGCCAGCACTTGAAGCAGATCCTGATCACCATGGGCGGCATGATCGTTGCCGAACAGTTGATCAACGTGATCTGGGGCGCCGAACAGATTCCGCTGCCCTTGCCCACCGCGCTGCGTGGCGCGATCGTGCTGGGCGACGCGGCCATCGAAAAATACCGGCTGGTGGCGGTCGTCGTCGGTCTGGTGGTGTTTGCCGTGATGTTCCTGGTCCTGAACCGCACCAAGATTGGCCTGTTGATCCGCGCCGGCGTCGAGAACCGCGAAATGGTCGAAGCGATGGGCTACCGCATCCGGCGCCTGTTCATCGCCGTGTTTGCAGCAGGTTCCGCGTTGGCTGGTCTGGGCGGCGTGATGTGGGGCCTGTACAAGGAGTCGCTCACGGCCTCGATGGGCGGCGAAATGATGGTGATGATTTTTGTGGTAATCATCATCGGCGGCCTGGGGTCGGTGGGCGGCTGCTTCATTGGCGCGATGCTGATGGCGCTGGTGGCCAACTATGCCGGTTTTTTGGCGCCCAAATTTGCGCTGGTGTCCAACATCGCGCTGATGATCACGATTTTGCTCTGGCGTCCCGCCGGCATGTATTCCAACCTGCGCCGCTAAGAAAGATCGACCATGTTCAACCGCATCCTCTCAGGCGACATGCCGCGCAGCCGTACCTTGTCGGCGGCATTGCTGCTCATTTTTTTTGGACTGGCGCTTGCGCCCTTCATTACCAGCGGCGCGCGGCCGTTAAGCACGGCGGCCACCATCTGCGTCTACATCGTGCTGGTGGCCTCGTATGACCTGCTGCTGGGGTACACCGGCATCGTCTCGTTCGCCCATACGATGTTTTTCGGGATCGGCGCCTATGGCGTCGGGCTGGGCTTGTCGAGCGTGGAACAGCCGACGTGGACGGCGGTGTTTGTTGGCCTGCTCGCGGCGCTGGCCCTGGTGCTGGTCCTGGCGCTGGTGGTGGGCCTGTTTGCGCTGCGAGTCAAGGCGATCTTTTACGCCATGATCACGCTGGCTGTCGCCTCTTCCTTTGCGGTGCTCGCCTCGCAGCTGTCGGACTTTACGGGCGGCGAAGACGGCAAGACTTTCAGCGTGCCGGACTTGCTCTCGCCAAGTTTTCAGCTGATGGAGGGCGACCTGTTCGGCCGTGCGCTCGACGGCAAGCTGATCACCTATTACATCGTGTTCATCGGCTGCCTGCTGCTGTTCCTGTTCTTGCTAAGGCTGGTCAATTCGCCGTTCGGTCGCGTGCTGCAGGCGATCCGCGAAAATGAATTCCGGGCCGAGGCGCTGGGGTACAACACGGTGCTGTACCGGATCTGGGCCAACTGCCTGGCGGCGATCGTGGCGGCGCTGGCCGGGGCGCTGTTTGCGCTGTGGCTGCGCTATGTGGGGCCCAAGCCGATGCTGGGCTTTGAAGTGATGACCGATATTTTGCTGATCGTGGTCATTGGCGGGATGGGGACCATGTATGGCGCGGTGATCGGGGCGACGCTGTTCATCATCGCGCAAAATTACCTGAAGTCATTGATGGCCGAGGGCTCCAGTGCGCTGGAGGCCATTCCCATGCTGGCGCAGGCGTTTCATCCAGACCGCTGGATGCTGTGGCTGGGGGTGTTGTTTGTGCTGTCGATTTACTTCTTCCCGCTCGGGATTGTGGGCAAGCTGCGGATGCTCAAGAGCGCCAGCCGCAAGCGCTAGCGCCACCCCACACATCGTCCTCGCGAACGCGGGGCCCCATGGAACGGTGGAGCTGAGCAACCGTTCCATGGGTCCCCGGGCGCGAGGACGATGTAGTGGTACTGCGATGTGGTGGTGCCGCGGATAGAAATAGTTCAAAAAAAAGCTGGGCGCGCGAGCGGCCAGCTTTTTTTATCACGGCGCGTCGAAACTTACGCCGCTTCAGCCTTGTTGAAAGCCGCGACGCCATTCACGATTTCGGCCTTCGCCTCGTCCGGACCATACCAGCCGTCGATCTTGACCCATTTGCCCGGCTCCAGATCCTTGTAATGCTCAAAGAAATGCTGGATCCGCTGCAGGTGCAGGTCGTTGATGTCTTCCGGCTTTTGCCAGTGCTTGTAGATCGGCAGGATCTTGTCGACCGGGACCGCGAGAATCTTGGCGTCGCCGCCCGCTTCGTCTTCCATCTTCAAAATACCGATCACGCGGCAACGCACCACCACGCCAGGAATCAGCGGAAACGGGGTAATCACCAGTACGTCGCACGGGTCGCCATCGTCCGACAGCGTGTTCGGCACGTAGCCGTAGTTGCACGGATAGTGCATCGCCGTTGCCATGAAGCGGTCGACAAAAATCGCACCCGACTCTTTGTCCACTTCATACTTGATCGGATCGGCATTCATCGGAATTTCAATGATGACGTTGAAATCGTTTGGCACGTCGCGGCCGGATGAGACTTTATTCAAACTCATGGGTTGTCCTTGGATGCTAGATTGACAGATGGCGTGATTATAACGAATTTTCGTGAAAAATTGGTGCGCCGCAGCAACGCGGCCACCCGTTTACAGGATGCTGGCCAGCGCGCACTGGCGGAAGTGGGCATTCGCCTCCTCCTGCTGCCCCAGCGCTTCATGCATCTGCGCCAGCTTCAGATGCGCCTCGCGCACCATGCGCGGCTCGGTCGCGTCCGACAAGGCTTGCTCCAGGTAACGCTGGGCCTTGCCCCACAGTTTTTGTTTCAAGCATAAGGAACCGAGCGTCAATGCCAGTTCAGCGTCATTCGGGCGCTGGCGGATCCAGGTTTCGCAATGTTCAATCTGGGCCAGCAGCGAGGCCGAACCGGCCGCTCCGGCCGCATCACGGTAGGCCCGCACCACGCGGTCGTCCCATTCGGCGCGCAAGGCTTCTTCGGCGGTGGCGCGCGCTTCCTCGTGCAGACCGCGCGCATTCAGCGCGGCGGCGGCGCGCGCGGCGATGTAGGGTTTCACGCGGTCGGCCGTGGGCACGGTCGACCAGACGCGCTGGATCGATTCGGCGTCATGTGCGCCGTCCGACAGCATCGCCTCGTACGCCAGTTCGCGCAGGCGCGACGAGAGCGCCGGATGCAGCGCCTTGTGCTTGTCGAGCGAGCGCACCAGGCGCAGCACTTCGGGCCAGTTCTTGGCCTGCTGGTGCGCCTTCATCGACCATTGCAGCGCATGGATATGGCGCTGGCCGCTGGCGTTCAGTTCGGCCACCGCGTCAAGCGCCGCTTCCGGCTGATGGTCGTCCACCAGCAATTCGGTGGTGGTCATCAGGCGCGCCGTTTTGAGCGACGTGTCGTTGACCACCCCGGCCAGCCAGTTGTCGCGCCGGCTCGACTGGCGCATGCGGTGCGCGGCGCGCGCGCCGATCAGCGCGGCCAAGCCCGCGTTTTCGGGCAATTCCCGCGCCCGCATGGCCGCTTTTTCGGCATGCCCGAAGCGCCCTTCGAACAGCGCCTTCAAGGCGTCGCGCAAGCCCTTGTTGCCGTCGCGTTCGCGCTTGCGCTGGCGGTACGCGGCCACCTTGGTCGGCATGGCAAGCGTGGCGCGCACGGCGCGCAGCACGTAATAGAGCAGCATGAACAGCGCCGCCGTCAGCACCACGAACAAGTTGAGCGACATGTCGATCCGGTGCGGCGGATAAAACAGCACCACGTTGCCAGGATTGTATTCGGCCGTCACCGCCAGCGAGATCGCAGCGGCCATCAAGACCACCAACCAGATGAGTACACGCATGGCTTAGGGCTTCGACTTGTAGTTGCGGACAGCGTTCAGGCTGTCGGCCAGCGACGGCATATCGATCGCCACGTTGTTGGCCTCCGCCTGGCGCAGCATTGCCTGGGCCGACTGCGGGGCTGCGGCGCGCATGTCAAAATACCTGGTCAGCGCATCCTGGGCGGCCGCCATGTCGGTGCGAAAAGCCGCTTCATTGCGCGACATGAGCGCCAGGCGCGCGTTCAGCAAGCGCAGCTTGAGGTTTTCGCGCAGGAAGTAAGCTTGCTCGGGCGAGACCATCAGCGCTTCCGGATGATCCACCTTGCGCACCCTGATCAGCTGGCGCATTTCGGTCCACATTTCGTGCGTCCACGCCTGCCAGGTAGCTTGGGCGCGGCCAAAATACGTGTCGGTCGGCGCCGCCGCGACGGCCGGCGCAATCTCCTTGCCTTGCTTGTCGAATTTTTTCGGCTTGACGGCGGGCGCCGGCAAGGCCGGCTTTGCGTCCGACAGCATCGGCAGCGTGTCGACCTGCGCGATGACGGTGTCGATGCGCAGCGCCACGCCGATCAGGTCGAGCGAAGGGAGCGCCTTGAGCTTGTCGGTATCCTTGGCGATCGCGCGCCGGATCGTGATGAATTGCGGCTTGTCGGAACGGGCCAGCGAGCGGTCGGCGTTTTGCAGCGCGATCAAGGCGCCTTGCACGTTGCCGGCCAACTGCAGCTGCTGGCTCGCGGTCGAAAGCACCTGTTCGATTTCGGCCAGGGCCCAGTCGTCGCGGCTTTTCGACAGGTCCTGATACAGCTGTTCGAGCGCCAGTTGCTGGCTTTGCGCCTCGACCTGGCGGTTTTCCAGCAGCGTGACCTTGGCCTGCAAATCCTTGGCCAGTTCCTGCACCGAGCGTACCGTGGCCGCCGTTTCGGCATTCGCCACTTCGCCCTTTTGCAAGCTCTTGGCCATGTCCAGGCGCAGCCGCTGGAATTTGCTCTGGGTCGACCAGGCCAGCGCGGCGAGCAGGATGGCGAGCACGATCACCGTCATTTTCAGCGGGCTTTGCAAAATCTGGGACACCGTCAGTCCAACCTGGCCCGGCGGCGCAGGTGCGGCAGATGCAGCAGGCGCGGATAAACTTGGCGCCGCAGCGGCGAGACCGGCGGCATGGTCAGCGCCGCGCTCTGCGTCTGAGTGAGGTAAGGTAGGCAAATCGTTCATGGTCGTGATTGTAACGCGGCAAGCACACGTTCGTCGCCTGATCCACAGAGCGTAATGCGGGTCAGCCCCAGCATGGCGGCCGTTTCGGCAATCCGGGCGTGCGGAATGATCAAGTTCTGCTGTTGCATTTTTGACACAGCTAGCGGCGAGTCCAGCTCCCCGACCAGCGCCAGCAAGCCGCGCAGGGCTTCCGAGCTGGTGATGATCCAGTCATGCGGGCGCTCGAGCAAGTGCAGCAGGCGCGCGCGCAAGGGCGCGGTCAGCTGCGGCACGCTGCGGCGGTAGGCGGCCACGGTGGTGACGACGGCGCCGGCAGCGCGCAAGCCGTCGGCCATCAGCTCGCGCCCGCTCTCGCCGCGCACGATCAGCACCTGCCGACCCTTGAGCGCGGCCAGGTCGAGCGAGTGCAGCAGGTTTTCAGAGTCGCTGCGGGCCGGGTCGAGCGGGCTGACAATGGTGGCGTTGGCGTCGGTGAGGCCATGGCGCGCCAACGCGGCGCGGCTGCCCTCCCCCAGCACCGCCAGCGTCACCTGGGGCGGCCAATGGTCGATGTGGGCAAAGGCGGCGTCGATCGCGTTGGGCGAGACGAAGGCGACCATTGCATAGCGCGCCAGATCGGCCAGCGTGGCGACTAGCGTGGACTGGTCGGCCAGCGGAAAAATCTCCAGCAGCGGCAGCACTTCCACTTCGCGCCCCAATGCGGCCACCTGCTGCGCCAGCGCGTCGGCCTGCGCGCGCGGGCGGGTGATGACGACGGGATCAGGCATCGGCAGCATCGGCAGCATCGGCAGCATCGGCCTCGGCCTTGCACTGGGCCAGGATCGCATTCGCATCCTGGTCGGCCAACAGCTTCGATACTTGCTCGCCCAGGTATTCGGGCAGATTGGCCGGGCCGCTGCCTTCCGCGCTGGCCATCCGCGTGCCGTCGGGCGTGGCGACCATGGCGCGCAAACGCATGGTGTCGCCGTCGATGGTGGCAAAGGCGGCCAGCGGAATCTGGCAGCTGCCGCCGAACACCTTGGACACCTTGCGCTCGGCGGCCACCGCCTGCGCCGTGGCTAGGTGGTTCAGGGGCGCGAGCAGCGCGCGCAAGTCGATGCCGTCGCTGCGCTCAAGCGCGATTTCAATGGCCATGGCGCCCTGGCCGGCGGCCGGCAAACTGTCATGCGGGTCGAGCAGCGTGCGGATGCGCTCGGGCAGGCCCAGGCGCTTGAGGCCGGCGGCGGCGAGGATAATGGCCGCGTAGTCGCCGCGGTCGAGCTTGGCCAGGCGCGTGTCCAGGTTGCCGCGCAGCGGCTTGATCACTAGCTTGGGAAAGCGCACCGCGATCAGCGCCTGGCGGCGCAGGCTGCTGGTGCCGACAATGGCGCCGTCGGGCAGCTCGGCCAGGCTGGCGTAGTCGTTCGAGACGAATGCGTCGCGCGGATCTTCGCGTTCCAGCACGGCGGCCAGGGCAAAGCCGTCGGGCAGGTCCATCGGCACATCCTTGAGCGAATGGACCGCCAGGTCGGCGCGTCCTTCGGCCATCGCCACTTCGAGTTCCTTGACGAACAAGCCCTTGCCGCCCACCTTGGACAGGGCGCGGTCGAGGATCTGGTCACCCCGGGTTGTCATGCCGAGGATCTCAATTGTGCACTGAGGATATAATAGTGCTAAACGATCGCGCACATGCTCCGCCTGCCACATGGCAAGGCGGCTCTCGCGCGAGGCGATGACGAGCTTGGCGGGGTGAGCAGGGGTTGGGTGCGCTGTAGCGCGCTCCTGCGCAACGGGCATGCCCTGCGAGGCAGGCTTGCCTTGCTCGTTATCGTCGGGCTGCTGCGGTGGGATACCACTAGTTTCAGTTGCTTTCAAAACGGATTCTTTCACTGTCGTTAAACCGTAACTGCGGAAGCGATCGTTACCGGCGCCTGCATAAGATCACAAATTTTATCATGCGCCCCCTTTGCAGAACCTGGCCATAAGCCTTTGCACCAACATTTCACTCTGGTCCAACATGGTAAATCAAGCTGCTGCCCAAGAAACATCCCCGGTCCTGGACAAGGACGCCCCGCTCAAAGAAGATATCCGCCTGCTCGGGCGCCTGCTCGGCGACGTGCTGCGCGACCAGGAAGGTGAAGATGTCTTCAATGTCGTCGAAACGATCCGCCAGACCGCGGTGCGGTTCAGGCGCGAGTCCGACGCCCAGGCTGGCGAAGAGCTGACAGCGCTGCTGCACAAGCTCACGCGCAACCAGACCATTTCGGTAGTGCGCGCGTTCTCGTATTTTTCGCACCTGGCCAACATCGCCGAAGACCAGCACCACATCCGCCGCCGCCGCGCCCACCTGCTGGCAGGCTCCAAGCCGCAACAGGGCAGCGTCAGCTTCGCGCTCTCCAAACTCAAGCAGGCGGGCGTGAGCGGCGACACCGTGCGCACTTTCTTTGCCGATGCCCTGATCGCCCCGGTTCTGACGGCCCACCCGACCGAAGTGCAGCGCAAGTCCATTCTCGACGCCGAGCATGACATCGCGCGCCTGCTGGCCGAACGCGACCTGCCGCTCACTCCCAAGGAACGGGTGGCCAACACCGCGCTGCTGCACGCGCGCGTGTCCACGCTGTGGCAAACGCGCATGCTGCGCTACTCGAAGCTGACGGTGGCCGACGAAATCGACAACGCCCTGTCGTACTATCGCATTACGTTCCTGCGCGAGCTGCCCGGCCTGTATGACGACATCGAAGAAGAAATCGGCGCCCACTATCCGGGCGAAGCGACCAGCCTGGGCGACGCCGCCTATGTCCAGATGGGCAGCTGGATCGGCGGCGACCGTGACGGCAACCCCAACGTGAATGCCGGAACCATGAAGCACGCGCTGGTGCGCCAGGCCACGACGATCCTCGATTTTTACCTGGAAGAAGTGCACGCGCTGGGCGCCGAGCTGTCGATTTCGACCTTGATGGTCGGCGCCAGCCCTGCCCTGCAGGCGCTGGCCGACGCCTCGCCCGACCATTCGCCGCACCGAAGCGACGAGCCGTACCGGCGCGCCCTGATCGGCATTTATGCGCGCCTGGCCGCCACCACGCGCATGCTGGGCGCAACCAACATCTTGCGCAAGGAAGTGGGCAACGCCGCGCCCTATGCACAGGCCTCCGAGTTTTCGGCCGACCTGACAGTGCTGGCCGATTCGCTCGCCGCCAACCATGGCGCGCTGCTGGTCAAGCCGCGCCTGTCGACGATGCAGCGCGCGGCCGGCATTTTCGGCTTTCACTTAGCCTCGCTCGACATGCGCCAGACTTCCGACGTGCACGAGCGCGTTCTGGCCGAGCTGTTTGCCAGCGCCGGCGTGGAAGCGGACTACGGCAAGCTGTCCGAGGCCGACAAAGTCACGCTGCTCTTGGCCGAACTGGCGCAGCCACGCCTGCTGTATTCGCCATATGCCGAGTACAGCGACGAAGCCGATTCCGAACTCGCCATTTTGAGCTCCGCGCGCGAAATCCGCGACCGCTACGGCGCGCGCGCGATCCGCAACTACATCATCTCACACACCGAAGAAGTGTCCGACCTGCTGGAAGTGCTGCTGCTGCAAAAAGAGACGGGCCTGCTGCGCACCAAGTCGAATGACCTCGACGCGATGGTCATTCCACTGTTCGAAACCATCCCCGACCTGCAGCGCGCGGCCGGCATCATGGCCGAATGGATGGCGATTCCGCTGGTGAAGGAACTGATCGCCAAACAGGGGCAGCTGCAGGAAGTCATGCTGGGCTACTCGGACTCGAACAAGGACGGCGGCTTTTTAACGTCGAATTGGGAGCTGTACAAGGCCGAGATCCACCTGGTGAAAGTGTTCAAGGATGCGGGCGTGAAGATCCGCCTGTTCCATGGCCGCGGCGGCACCGTGGGCCGCGGCGGAGGACCGAGCTACGAGGCGATCCTGGCGCAGCCGCCGGGCACCGTCAACGGGCAGATCCGCCTGACCGAGCAGGGCGAAATCATCGCGTCCAAATTTTCGAATGCCGAGATCGGGCGCCGCAACCTCGAGCTGCTGGTCGCCGCCACGCTCGAAGCGTCGCTCACGCCGCTCGCCGGCGAAGGCAAAAAAGCCGAGCGCCTGGCCGGCTTCGAGGCCATCATGGCCGACCTGTCCGAGCGCGCCTACAAGGCCTATCGCAATCTGGTGTACGAGACGCCCGGCTTTACCGACTACTTTTTCTCGGCCACGCCGATTGCCGAAATCGCCGAACTCAATCTCGGTTCGCGTCCGGCGTCGCGCAAGTCGACCAAGCGCATCGAAGACTTGCGCGCCATTCCCTGGGGCTTTTCGTGGGGCCAGTGCCGTTTGCTGCTGCCGGGCTGGTACGGCTTTGGTTCGGCCATCAACGCGTGGCTGGAAGAAGGCGACCGCGAACAAAAAATCGCAACGCTGCAAGCCATGTTCAAGGGATGGCCATTCTTTGCCACGCTGCTGTCGAACATGGACATGGTGCTGGCCAAGACCGATCTGGCCATCGCTTCGCGCTACGCGGAACTGGTGGCCGATGTGGCGCTGCGCGAGCGTATTTTCAAGCGCATCGCGGCCGAGCACGGGAACACGCTCACCTGCCTGGAAACGATCACCGGCGCGCATGAGCGGCTGGCGGGTAATCCGCTGTTGGCGCGCTCCATCCAGAACCGGTTTGCCTATCTCGACCCGCTGAACCACCTGCAAGTTGAGCTGATTCACCGGCACCGCGCCGTGGCCGGAGACCCGGCGCAGATCGACGAGCGCGTCCATCGCGGCATTCATTTGTCGATCAATGGCGTGGCGGCGGGCTTGCGCAATACCGGTTAGACGTATGCATCGGAAATGTCTATTGTTGAAACAATTGGAGAGACTTCCCAACTTTTTTCTATGTAAAATGGACCTCGGATAGTAAACAGGGTGCGATACCCTCGCACCCCTCTCCTGACTAGCCTGTTGGCGCACCCGAAGCAATTTGGGTGCGCATTTTTTTGCCCCGACCGTTCTTCAGTCCAAGGAAATCCATGTCCGCATCCGCTCTCAGCGCAAAGGTCTTTGCCCTCTAGCTGTTCGTCCTCGGCGCGGGCCTGATGATGGCGCCCAACGTCTTGCTGTCAGTGTTTCGGATTGCGCCGACCACCGAGGTATGGATCCATGTCGTCGGTCTGATCGCGTTCATGCTGGGCGTGTATGCATGGGTACTGGCCACGCACGAAAGCAAGGCGTTTTTCGAAGCGTCGGTGTATGCGCGCGCGATCGTGTGCATGGCCTTCATTGTCTTCGCAGTCCTGCAACTGGGCCCACCGATCATTGTCCTGTTCGGCGTGGCAGATCTGCTGGGCGCCATTTGGACTTACTTCGCCCTGAAAGCCGACGCGCAGCCAGTACGACGCCTTACGGCGCCCAACCCTGACGACAATACTGCAAGCAAACCTCAACCGGGGTCAGTTCCCCCATCCCAACACGAGCTCGTCCGAACCACATTTTTTATTTCTTGGTGAATTCTGATCTGCCCGCTAAAACAGCCTTGCGGCAACCTTCGTTTGTAACGTCGACCATCCATTCTGATCAGGCCATACAGTGCAACAATCCACACTCGCAAGTCTTCCGAGTCCTGTGGCTTGTGCGGATAGCACTGCGGCGCGTCCGCATTGGGCCGTGTACACGAATTATCGCTTGCGGACCGCCTCCTTTGCGTTTTCTTTCGTGGCCCTTGGCATGCATGTGTGGGGCAAGGGGTATGGTGAGGTCGCCTGGGCCATGCTGGCACTCCAATTTCTGATCTACCCCCACCTGATGTTCCTGCGTTCCCGCCACGCCAACAATACGCAACAGGCCGAAATTAACAACCTGCTCATCGACACTGTGCTGATGTCGATCTGGACTTCATTTCTGCAATTTCCCGTGATGATTGCACTCATGCTGTGGAATGCCACATCGATCAATCTCACCTTCACCTGCGGGCTCGTCGGCATATCGATCGCACTGTTGGCGGTTGCAACCGGCATTGCGATGTCCTTTCTCGCCTTTGGCAGTCACTTTTCGCCGGCGACGGGGTCGCCCGTTGATCTGTTGTGCTGGGTCGGCATGTCATGCTATCTCCTTGCCATTGGTAACGCGGGCTACAGTCGCAATCTGCAATTGCGCACCACGCGAGAGCGTTTGCGCAGGGGCGAACAGACGCTGCATACCGCCAACGAGACGCTGAAGTGGCAACTTGAGGAAATCCGGGAACGGCAGGCAGAGTTGAAAGAGCAAGCCATTCGCGACCCGCTGACAGGTCTTTACAACCGGCGCTACCTGGAAACGATCTTGACGCGAGAGTTAGCGCGTTGCGATCGCGAGGGGGAAAAGTTGACGCTGATGATGATCGACGTCGACTATTTCAAGCGAGTCAACGACACTTATGGCCATCAGGGAGGCGACGAAGGCTTGAAGAAACTGGCGGCATTGTTATTGGAAAGCGTGCGCGCGACCGATGTGGCCTGCCGTTTTGGCGGTGAGGAATTCCTGGTGTTGCTGCCGGACATGCCCCTGGACATTGGCGCAGCGCGCGCCGATCAGTGGCACGCCGCATTCGCCGCGATCGCCATTCCTTTCGGTGGCGTAAGCATACAGGCAACGTTGTCCATCGGTATCGCCACCTACCCCGAGCATGGCGCCTCGCCGAACGACTTGATCGGGTGCGCGGACGTGGCGCTGTACCGTGCAAAAACAAGTGGCCGCAATCGCGTCGTGCCATTCGAGCACGATGCGCCATGCGCCATGCGCCATGCGCCATGCGGCCAATAACGATACAACGCGCTGGATAGGCCGCCGGGGTCGAGATGTTGCTTAGTGGTTGTGCAGGAAACTCTTGAGCTTGTCCGAACGCGATGGCTGGCGCAGCTTGCTCATCGCTTTCGCTTCGATCTGGCGAATCCGCTCGCGCGTGACGTCGAACTGCTTGCCCACTTCTTCCAGCGTGTGGTCGTTCGACATTTCTACGCCGTAACGCATGCGCAGCACTTTCGCTTCGCGCGGGGTCAGCGAATCGAGCACTTCCTTGATCACATTGCGCATCGAGGCGTGCAGCGCGGCATCCAGTGGCGCCAGCGTCGTGTTGTCTTCGATGAAGTCGCCCAGTTGCGAATCGCCATCTTCACCCATCGGCGTTTCCATCGAGATCGGCTCTTTGGCGATCTTCATGATTTCACGCACTTTGTTTTCCGGCATTTCCATCTTCAGCGCCAAGGTCGCCAAATCCGGCTCGCTGCCCGTTTCCTGCATGATCTGGCGCGAAATGCGGTTCATCTTGTTGATCGTCTCGATCATGTGCACCGGCACCCGGATGGTGCGCGCCATGTCGGCGATCGAACGCGTGATCGCCTGGCGGATCCACCACGTGGCGTAGGTCGAGAACTTGTAGCCGCGGCGATACTCAAACTTGTCAACCGCCTTGAGCAAACCAATGTTGCCTTCCTGGATCAGGTCCAGGAACTGCAAGCCGCGGTTGATGTATTTTTTCGCAATCGAAATTACCAGGCGCAAGTTAGCCACCGTCATTTCGCGCTTGGCGTGGCGCGCGCGCTTTTCGCCGGCAGCCATCTGCTTGTTAATCTTGCGCAGGTCAGCCAGCGGCAAGGCGACGCGCGCCTGCAGGTCGATCATTCGCTGTTGCAATTCCTTGACGGCCGGGACATTACGGGCCAACACGGTGCTGTATGCATAGGCGCAGTCTACTTCGCGGTCGACCCATCCCAGGTCCGTCTCGCTGCCCGGGAACACCTTGATGAAGTGGGCGCGCGGCATGCCGCAGCGGTCCACGCAAATGGCCAGCACGGCTTTTTCAATGTGGCGCACTTCGTCCATCTGGCCACGCAGCGTGTCGCACAACTTCTCCACGACCTTGGCCGTGAAGCGAATGCCCAGCAGTTCGTTGGAGATGACTTCCTGCGCCTTGACGTACTTGGCCGAACCATAACCTTCCTTGGTGAAGGCGGCAGCCATCTTGTCGAATTCCGATTCGATCAAGGCGAACTTTTCCAGCGCGCCTTTCTTGAGCTGGTTCAGCTGCTCGGCCGAAAAGCCCGCCGCGCCGCCGTTGGCGTCGCCGTCTTCTTCTTCGTGCTCTTCTTCGTCTTCCTCGTCGTCGTCGGAGGCGGCCACGTGCGGCGCCGGCGCCTGCGGCGTGGCCGATTCGTTCAGGTCGACGAAACCGTCGACCACTTCGTCCACTTTAATCGTGTCGGCGGCAATCTTGTGCGACAGCGCGATGATTTCGGCGATCGTCGTCGGGCAGGCGGAAATGGCCTGGACCATGTCCTTCAGGCCGCCTTCGATGCGCTTGGCAATTTCAATTTCGCCTTCGCGCGTGAGCAGCGCCACGGCGCCCATCTCGCGCATGTACATGCGCACCGGATCGGTGGTGCGGCCAAAATCGGAGTCGACCGTCGACAGCGCGGTGGCCGCGGCAGCTTCTACTTCATCGTCGCTGGTGGCAGTCGCTACCGTGTCGGTCAGCAGCATCATTTCAGCGTCAGGGGCGCGCTCGTAGACGGCGATGCCCATGTCGTTGAAGGTGGCAATGATGCCTTCGACCGCTTCTGGATCGATAATGTTTTCCGGCAGCTGGTCGTTGATTTCGGCATACGTCAGGTAACCGCGCTCTTTACCCATGTTGATCAGGTTTTTGATCTGGGTACGGCGCCGCTCCATGTCGGCTTCGGTTGCTTTCGGGTCGGCTGCGAGCACGACGCCGCCCTTGGCCTTGCGTTCCTTGGCCTTGGACACAGCTTTCAGTTCGGCACGCTCGACCGCGTTCAGGGCCGCGACTTCATCGTTTTCAGGCGTGAATTCGCTCGGCTTGCGCCCGCGCCGGCCCGGCACCTTGACCGACGGCAGCAGGTAGCCGGACGTATCGATCGACGCCAGCGTGGCCGCATCGGTAGTCTGGCTGACCGACTGGCCGGCAGTCTGGATCACGGTCGGCTCGACGTCGAGCAGTTTTTTGACGGCCCGCGCTTTGGGCGCAAGCTTGACCACCGGCTCGGAAGCCTCGGCCACGGATTCGTCGCGCACGGCGAGCCGGGAACGCTTGCGCACAACAACGGGCACCGCAACTTCTTCGTTTGCTGCTATATTGCCAATGTGCGTGGCAAGTTCGGGCGCATCGACATCGACTGCAGCGAGCAAGGAGCGCTTCTTGACGACCGTGACCTTCGCTGCCGCTTCCGTTTCAACAAAATAGGAAGTCGCCGTTTTCGGCACGGCCAGCGGGGCCGCGCTTTTGCGCGGTGCTTTGGTGGCGGTGAGCGTCAGGGTTTTGGCTTTGGTCGTCATTAAAACTCCAGTCAATAATTCACCCGGGTCCCGCGTGCGGACCCGATTGAACGGTGTTCAGGGTGGCCCGATGATAATGGGCCAGGGAAGCCTGCTTTTTAAAGCAAGCCCGTTGCGCAGGGCGCGGCAGACCGCGCCAATTCCTGCTCCACCCCTCGCTAGGGGCGGTGGTGGCCATGGCGGCCGCAGGGCCAGACAGAACGAAAAAAAGCCCGCTAGCTAAAACGGGCTTGAATCTATTACTTCGAAGAAGAAATAGAGGAGACAAGCCCATTATGCACTAACGCAAGATATCGCGATAATTGATATAAACAATACCAGATATAACGAACGCTTATAACTTGCGGGAGCTGGATTGCTCTCTTTCATCTAGCTGACACCTCTGCGCTGCCTCAATCCGTGCGCAAGGCAAGAGGCGGATCATACACCATTTTGGCGCTCGCGGCTCATCACGCCGGACCGCCTCAATGAATAAAATCCCCGCACTTGCGAATGTGCCCATGCTATCCTTCCGGTTCCAGCTCTTACAATGAAGTCAATGAATACAACTAGTCTAGTCGCCGAGTCGGCCGACACTGCGGCCCCGGCCACTCCGGCTGCGGCCACCCCGGCAGCAAGCGCCGTTCCTAGCGCGCGCACCCTGCTCAAACAGTTCCAGCAACAGTTCCCTGCCTTCCGCGATTGCCTGCCGCTGGCGATCGGCATCGACAAACAGATACTGGCGCGCATGCCAGATCTCGATCGCAAGACCATGCGTACGGCGCTCGGCATCCATACCGGTTCGCTGCGTTATCTGCGCGCCATGGAAAAAGCCACGATCCGTTTCGATCTCGATGGCGTCGCCGGCGCCGAAGTGACCGACGTGCACCGCGCCCACGCCAAAGAAACCTTGCAGCAGCGTTTCAAAAAAGAAGCGGATCGCAAGAAGGCCGAGCGCGACGCCGCCCAGCTGGCCGAGGCCGACCGCCTGCGCCAGGAAAAGCTGTTGCAGCTGGCCTCTAAATTTTCGCGCAACGGCTAATTCCCCGTTCATGACGCCGGATTCCGACGCATTGCTGCCGCCTTACGACGGCATCAAGATGGCTGACGTGCGCCTGGTGAAAACCGAGCGCGACGCAGCCGAGGCGCTTGCGGCGCTGTCGGCCATGGATGTGATCGGATTCGATACCGAGAGCAAACCGACTTTCCTCAAGGGGGAAGCATCGACCGGGCCGCACCTGGTGCAGTTGGCCACCGACGAGGCGGCCTACCTGTTCCAAATCGGCGCCGCCCCGGCGCTGGAAGTGCTCAAGGCGGTGCTTGAGTCGCGGGCGATTTTGAAGGTGGGCTTTGGCCTGCAGGATGATCTCAAGCGACTGCGTGCCAAGCTGGGCATTGACGCTTGCAACGTGCTCGATCTGTCGACTGCGCTGCGCAAGGGGGAACGCAATACGCTCGGGGCCAAGACGGCGGTGGCAAGGTTTTTCGGGCAAAAACTGCAAAAGTCCAAGAAGATCACGACCACCAACTGGGCCTTGCCGCGCTTGTCAGAAAAACAGCTCTTGTATGCAGCCGATGATGCTCACGTGGCGTTGAAGATTTACCGGCGCTGGCGGACCGATCAAGCTGCGGCGAACGCCCATTCATAAGCGCATCGCACGCGCGCCTTTTTTTGCGACGGCCGCATTCACAATGACGATATGGGCCGGTCAGCGCGCTTTGCCGTTGCATGCGACAATTCGTCCATGCCAAATCCTCTCCGTCTGACCCTGCTGGCCGCCTGTTTCTTCGCAGCTCCGGCCTTTGCCGACCGCCCCGCCGTCCTGCCCGACACCATGGCCCAACGCTTGGTCGCCTGCACATCCTGCCACGCGAAAAAAGACGTCAACGACCAGTATTTCCCGCGCATATCCGGCAAGCCGGCCGGCTACCTGTACAACCAGCTGACCAACTTTCGCGACGGCCGCCGCCAGTTTCCCCTGATGACCTATATGGTCGGCCACATGTCCGACGAGTACCTGCACGAAATCGCCGCCCACTTCGCCGCCGAACACCTGCCCTCGCCGCCATCCCAGCCGACCGGCGCCAGCGCCGCCGTTCTTGAACGGGGGCGCGTGCTGGTGATGCTGGGCGATCCCGCCATCAAGGTGCCGGCCTGCATTGCCTGCCACGGCCAGCAATTGACCGGCGTAACGCCCAGCATTCCTGGCCTGCTCGGGCTGCCGCGCGATTACGTCAACGCCCAGCTCGGCGCCTGGCGCAGCAAGACGCGCCGCGCCCACGCACCCGATTGCATGGGCGAGATTGCCAACCGCCTGACGCTGCCGGACGTGGCTGCCCTGTCAAGCTGGCTCGGCCTGCAGCCGGTGCCGCCCGAGGCGCGTCCGGCCAGCGCCGTTGCCCGCCCCTTGCCCCTCGATTGCGGGAGCGCGCCGTGAAAAAAACACTCCTAACCGCGCTCGCCGTCATCGCCGCCCTGGCGCTGCTGGCCATCATCATCGCCTGGCCGCGCGCCCACATGGTTGCGTCCAGCTCGCCGGCCGCCCATGCGCCCACCCCGGCCAATATTGCGCGCGGGGCTTACCTGGCCAAGGCTGGCGACTGCATGGCCTGCCACACGGTACGCGGCGGCGTGCCTTACGCCGGCGGGCGCGCCATCGCAACACCGTTCGGCCGCCTGCTCGCGCCCAACATCACGTCGGACCGCGACACGGGCATCGGCGCCTGGACGCCGGACGACTTCTGGAACGCGCTGCACAACGGCAAGTCGCGCGATGGCAGACTGCTGTATCCGGCCTTTCCGTACACGAGCTACACCAAGGTGACGCGCGACGACGCGGACGCCCTGTATGCCTACCTGCAGAGCGTGCCCGCATACAAGGCGCCCAGCGCGCCGCATGAATTGCGTTTCCCCTACAACCAGCAAGTCATGCTGGCCGCCTGGCGCTTGCTGTATTTCAAGCCCGAGCTCTACGTGGCAAGCGCAACCCGCAGCGCGCAGTGGAATCGCGGCGCTTACCTGGTCGAGGGCCTGGGACACTGCGTGGCGTGCCACAGCAGCCGCAATCAGCTAGGCGCCAGCCAAGGCGGCCTGTCCGGCGGCATGATCCAGACGCTGGGCTGGTACGCCCCGTCGCTGACCTCCAACGCGGAAGCCGGCCTTGGCGACTGGCAAGTGCCGCACATCGTCGCGCTGCTCCAGACTGGCGTCTCGCCACGCGCCACCGTATTTGGTCCCATGGCCGAGGTGGTCGAGAAAAGTTTGCAGCATTTGTCGGCGCAAGATGCAACCGCCATGGCCGTGTACTTGAAAGCTTTGCCCGCCGAGCCTGCGCCGCAGCTGGCAATGCCCAAGGGACCGAGCGTCGACAAGGTCATGCGGCAGGGCAAGGAACTGTATGAGAACAATTGCGTCAATTGTCATGGCGCCGACGGCAAAGGTTTGCCGCCGCACTATCCGCCGCTGGCGGGCAACCGTGCCTTGACGATGGCCGAGTCGGTCAATCCGATCCGGATTGTGCTCAACGGCGGCTTTGCGCCCGGTACGCGGGGCAATCCGCGCCCGTACGGCATGCCTCCGTTCAGCCACACTATGAGCGACCAGGAAGTCGCTTCAGTCGTGTCCTACCTGCGCGCAGCGTGGGGCAACCGGGCGCCGCCGGTGACGGCATCCGAAGTCAACAAGTACCGCGAAGTACCTCTGGACTAGCCGCCAGACTAGCCGCTGGACTAGCCACGCCTCTACGCAGCGCCCAGCACGGCGCTGTAGCAGGCGTCGGCAAAACCGATCCGGTCGGTCGTTGCGTTGCGCGCGTCTTCCATGCTGATTTTTTTATCGCGCAGTAAATGGACTAGCGCCGCATTCATCGAGTGGCAGCCGGCATTGAATTTTCCCGTGCCGCCATCCATCAGCGCGCGCACTTCCGCCAGCCGGCCCGATTCGATGATCCGCGTCACTTCCGGGTTCGACGTCAGGCACTCGGTGGCAAGATAGTAGCGCTCGCCTTCCATCGACGGCAGCAGCGCCTGGCACAGCACGCCGCGCAGGGCGCTGGCCAAGGCCTGCGATTGCGCTGCCGAATTACCCAGCAGGCGCAGCATTTTTTGCAAACCCAGCTCGGTCGAGCGGGCGTGCAGCGAGGCCAGCACCAGCGGTCCCGACTCGGCCAGCGCCAGCGCTTCCTGCGCCGTTTGCGCGTCGCGGATTTCACCGATGACGATCACGTCCGGCCGCTCGCGCAAGGCGTCGAGCGCGCCGCTGTAGTAACTGTCGACGTCGCCATCGCGCCCCACTTCGCGCTGGGTGATGATGCAATGGCGCTGGGGAATCAGGGTTTCCACCGGGTCTTCAATGGTGATGATGTGGCCCGAGCGCGTCTTGTTGATCTGGTCGAGCATGGAGGCGATCGTGGTCGATTTTCCTTGGCAAGTGTCGCCGATGATCAGCACCAGGCCGCTGGTGAGCTTGGCAAAATCCTGCTCGGCCGCACGCAAGCCGAGACTGGAAAGCGCCAGCGGTTCCTTGGGGAAACGGCGCACCACGCAGCCGAGCCGCTTTTTACCCTGGAACGTAAAACAGTTGGCGCGGATGCGCGCGGTGTGCAGGTCAATCGAGCGGTCAAAGGCGCGGTCGGCGATGCGTTCCGACCAGTCCGGCTCGATGACCTCAAAGAACTCTTCCAGCTCTTCCTTGGTGATCGGCGAATCGCTGACCGCAACCAGGCCCTTGGGCTGGCGCAGCATCAGCGGACTGTTCTGGTGAATGATGATGTCGCTGAAAATCAGCTTGGAATTTAACAGATGCAAAATCTGTTCGACCAGCGTGCCGAACACGGGATGGTCTTCATTCTCGATGTAGGTCAGCGTACGAATTTGCGAGGACTGGTGGTTTTCCATCTGGCGGCGTCTCTTTAATCGGCAACAAAATTGTGCGACCAATTATACGGCGAGTCGGCAAACGGCAACGGGAAATATTGCAGTACGGATACACTCAATGAGGCATAAAAACAGCACCTTCAGTTTTGCATCCAGCGCCGCTGCGCGCGTTTTTTAACGCGTCCTGTGACCCCGCTGAAACCCCGTCTTCAAATCGGTCGACACTTTGACGCCGCCAGCATGGACGAACACTTCATCAGGCGGCTCATCGCCGGCCAGCGCGCCCGATACCACGGCCAGCCCCTCGCCCTTGCGCACCAGCGCGTCGCAGCGCTCATACACATTGCCGCAGCCGGTCTCGGCGATCAAAGCCTGCACGATTGGCACTTTCCAGGCATCCACGCCGGCCGCCTGGAATTCGCAGATCACATAACCCTCCTTGCCGCCATACTGCTCCACCAGCAAGCCGGGCAAGCCATCGGCCTCGGCATTGATCAGCTTGATGATCTCGTCGGGCCGGGCTTTTTTCGCCGCCGCCGCGCTGTTGGCCAGCGCCGCCTTCACCAGCCGCTTCATCAGCGCATGGTCGACCGGCTGGCCCTCGTCGAACGTCCATACCCGCGCCCGGATCTGCGACTTGGAATTGTATGCCGCCCGCGCCAAGAATTTTTGCGCCGATGTTTGCACGATGGCCGTGCCGCCCGGCTTCATTTTTTCATTCGGCTTGCCATCGACTTTTTCAACCGCCGAAGCGTAAATCCACGGCTCGCCGGCGAGCAAGCTTTTTTCCTTGCCCTGTTTGATAGTGATGATCAGCATAAGAATCAGTAAAATTTATTTGAAGCGCACATGATACCGCCTCCGGCAGGTTCTAGAGGACATCCTCTAGCCTGATGCGGTTTTTGTTGCCATTAGACCGATCGGTCTATAGCATCCATTGCATGACATCCCTAGCCGCCCGCACCCGCCTGATCAACGCCATGACGGCCGCCCTGCAAAAGCGCGGGCTGCACGGCAGCGGCCTGACCGAACTGCTGGCCGCCGCCGGCGCGTCCAAGGGCGTGCTGTATCACCACTTCCCGGGTGGCAAAACAGAATTGGCCGTCGCGGCCGTCAATGCCACCGTCATCCGCCTGTGCAAGATGCTTGACGAACGCATGGCCGGCAATGACCCGGCCGCCGCCCTGATGGCGTGGATCGATACCGCCCAGAATCGCCTTGCCGCCAGTGGCTACGAAAACGGTTGTCCGTTGGCCACCATCGCCCTAGAAACCACCGCCGCCGACGTCGAGATTCGCGCCGCGCTGGGCGCCGGTTTTTCGATGATCCGCGTGCGCATGGCGGACGCACTGCTGCGCGCCGGCTACGCGAGCGCCTCCGCCAATGCCCTTGCCGCCTTGCTGCTGGCAGCCTATGAAGGCGGTCTGCTGCAGGCGCGCGCGGCCGGCACCCCCGAACCCATGAACCTGGTCGGCGAAGCGCTGCTTTCGCTGTTGACCCTGCACCGCCCACCGGAGTAACGCATGCCCGAATTTCAAGCCAAGAGTCAAGTTGAGAGTCAAACCAAGCGCCAAGTCACGAGCGTCGCGCTGACCTTGACCACCGCCGACGGCTACCCGATTGCCGCCACCCGCTACCCCGCCCACGGAACAGCGCGCGCCCACCTGGTGATGGCCGGCGCCACCGGCGTGCCCCAGGGCTTCTACCGCCGCTTCGCCGAATTTGCCAGCAGCCAAGGTTACAGCGTGATGACGCTCGACTATCGCGGCATCGGGCGCTCGCGTCCGGCCAGCCTGAAGGGGTTTCGCATGGACTACCTGGACTGGGGCCGCCAAGACCTGGCCGCCGCCGTCGACGCCATGAGCACGCCCGACTTGCCGCTGTATGTGGTGGGCCATTCGTATGGCGGCCACGCGTTTGGCTTGCTGCCCAACCATGACAAGGTTGCCGCCCTGTACACCTTTGCCACCGGCGCCGGCTGGCATGGCTGGATGCCCCCGCTCGAACGCCTGCGCGTGCTGCTGATGTGGCGCGTGATCGGCCCGCTGATCGTGCGCCTCAAGGGCTACCTGGCGTGGAACTGGCTGGGCATGGGCGAAGACTTGCCGATCGACGTCTACCGCCAATGGAAGCACTGGTGCACCTTTCCGCACTACTTTTTCCAGGACCCTAAAATGGCGCACCTGAAGGCCGGTTTCGCCAGCGTGCGCAGCCCCATCATGGCGTGCAACGCCCTCGACGACCTGTGGGCGCGGCCCACCTCGCGCGACGCTTTCATGGCCGGCTACAGCAACGTGGCGGTGCAGGCGACCGACGTTGACCCGGCCAGCGCGGGCATGGGGCCAATCGGGCACATGGGCTACTTCAAGCAGAACTGCCTGCCCTTGTGGCAAGGCGCGCTGGACTGGTTCGAGCAGCACCGCGCTGCGAGCGCCGCCCCCCTGTCGCGCTAAATTGCATTCTGTCTGGCGCGCCCGGCAGTTTGTCGCAAACGACAAGCGTGCCGGCCCGCTCTTTCTTATGATGGCTCCAGACCACTACAAGGAGCCACCATGAAACACCAGTTCAACCTCACCTCCCGCCTGCGCCAGCTTGCCTTGGCCGCCGCCGTTGTTGCCTGCGCGGTCCCGCTGACGATGGCCATGGCCGGCCCGATGGACTGGATCGGCGGCGCCAAGGTCCAAGGCAGCGGAAAGGTCGTCAAACAGACGCGGGCACTGGCCCACTTCACCGGCGTCAATCTGAATGTCCCAGGCGACATGGAACTTCGCCTCGGCAACACCGAGAGCATCACCATCGAGACCGACGACAACCTGCTGCCGCTCATTGAAAGCGTGATTGAGGATGGCGTGCTGCGCATCCGGCCGGTCAAGCGCAACACCAACTTGCACGCGCGCACCTTGCATATCGTGGTGTACGCCAAGAATATCGACCGGCTGGCCCTGTCGGGTTCGGGCTCCATCGATTCGGACGCGCTCAAGGGCAACAAGCTGCAGTTCGACATTGGCGGCTCCGGTTCCATCAACGTCAAGGGGATGGAGGCTGAAGCGGTCGCCATTAGCGTGGGCGGCAGTGGCGACTTGAAGAGCGGCGCGGGCAAGGCCAACACACTGTCGGTGTCGATTGGCGGCTCGGGTGACGTGGATGTGGGCAAAGTCCAGGTGGGCGACGCGAGCGTCAGCGTGGCCGGTTCGGGCGAAGCGACGGTGTGGGCCAACCGGGGCTTGAGCGTGACGATCGCCGGCTCGGGCGACGTCAATTACTACGGCGACCCGAAGGTCAGCACGTCGGTGGTGGGATCAGGCGACATCACCCGCATGGGCAGCTCGCCCAGGTAAGCCGATCGCCACGGACTGTAGGTCGGAAAAGGGCGAAGCCCTTTTCCGACCTACCAAAGCCTACGAAAGCTAACTCTATGGCCGCTAGTGCACCGCTTGCGGACTGACAAACGTCATCGGCTTGACCGGTACCTTGACCGTCACGCTGTCGCCCTTGCCATCCTTGCCTCGCACCAGCAAGGTCAGTTCGATCGCCTCGCCCGCCTTCAACTGGCGCTTCAATCCGGTCAGCATGATGTGATACCCGCCCGACGCCAGATTGACCACCTTCCCCGCCGGCAAATCAATCCCGTCAACCGCCCCCATCTTCATCATGGACCCGGTCATTTCCATTTTGTGCAGCTCGACCGTGGCCGCAACCGGTGAGCGCACGCCCACCAAGCGCACCGCCGTTGCCGACTGCACATGCATGAACGCGCCTGTGCTGGCCTGGGCTGGGACGGTGGCACGTACCCAAGGCGCGGTCACGCTTACTTGCGCTTGTGCCTGGGCCGCGCCAGAAAGCAAGCTCAGCAGAAAAGTGGCGGCAAACAGTTTGTTCATGATCAAATTATAGCTCAGCGCTCGGCCTTGAAATCTTCGCGTTCGATCAGCACCGTCGAGACGCTGTCGGTCAGGTAAATCTGTCCATCCTGTATCGTGCACTGCAGCTGCATGTTGCGGCTGGCCAGCGCCGTCAGCTGCGCGCTGGCCTCGGCCGGGATGTTAATCACCGACAGTTGCTTGGCCCGCTCAAGCTTGTTGGCAATTTGCTTGTACCAGATGTGGCTCGTTGCGCTGTAGCTATAGACCACCACCCGCTCGCTGCGTCCGGCCGCCTTCATCAGACGTTTTTCGTCCGGCTGGCCGACCTCGATCCACAACTGGATCGCCCCGGTCAAATCCTTTTGCCACAAATCCGGCTCTTCGGTGTCGAACAAGCCTTTGGTGAACGTCAGCGACTCGCTCGCATGAATGGCAAACGCCAGCAGGCGGATCATCATGCGTTCATCGGTTTCCGAGGGGTGGCGCGCCAGCGTCAGGAGATGTTCCTGGTAGTAGTTGCGGTCCATGTCCGCAATCTGCAGTTCTGCCTTGTAAATTGTTGCTTTGAGAGCCATCGATGCCAGTGCCTTTATTTACTTTAGTGACTTGAATTACGTTGATTACTTGAAGACGACCGTCTTGTCGCCGTTTTGCAAAATGCGGTGTTCCACAAACCATTTGACGGCGCGCGCCAGCACCACGCACTCGACGTCGCGCCCGATGGCGCTGAGCGTGTCCGCATCCATCGCATGATCGACCCGCTCTACATCTTGCTCGATGATCGGTCCTTCATCCAGGTCGCCGGTGACGAAGTGGGCTGTCGCGCCGATCAGCTTGACCCCGCGGTGATGCGCCTGCGCATACGGTTTCGCGCCTTTAAAGCTGGGCAAAAATGAGTGGTGGATATTGATCGCCTTGCCGCGCATCGCCTCGCACAGGTTGGGCGACAAGATCTGCATGTAGCGCGCCAGCACCACCAGGTCAATTTGATGGGTAGCCATCAAGTCCAGCACGCGCGCTTCCTGGGCCAGCTTGGTGGCTGCGTGCGCCCCTGCGGCCAGCGGCAAATGGTGAAACGGAATATTGTAGCTAGCCGCCAGCTGGTAAAAATCCATGTGGTTCGACACGATCGCCGGAATCTCGACCGGCAGCAGGCCGCTCTTGTAGCGAAACAGCAAGTCGTTCAGGCAATGGCCGATTTTCGACACCATCAGCATCACGCGCGGCTTGGCGCGGGCGTCGTGCAACTGTCCGTGCATACCCATCTGCGTGCATAGCGCCGCGTACTGCTCGCGCAGCACGGTGTCGCCCACGGCCCCGTCTTCCAGCGCAAAATGCACGCGCATGAAAAACAGCTTCGACTCGGCATCGCCAAATTGCGCCGAGTCGATAATATTGCAGCCATGCTCGGCCAAAAAGCCTGTTACGCGGTGCACGATGCCGCGTTGATCCAGGCAGGACAGGGTCAGAATATATTCCGGATGGGTCATAGTTAACTAGGTGTCGAAGCAAGAAGATTGTGACCCTTGTATTGTCGCACGGGCCGCCCGAAAACGAATCAGCATAAAAAAGCACGAGCGTTCCAATTTCCGGTATAGTAGTCAGATTGCCCCCATACATAAAGGACTTCGCCATGTCGATTACCGCCCTGAAAAACCAGCAATTCCGCCTCGCCGCCCGCCCGGTTGGCCTGCCCAAGCGCAGCGACTGGGAACAGACGACCGAAGACGTGCGCGAAATTGCCGACGGCGAGATCGTCGTCAAGGCGCTGTATCTGTCGCTCGACCCGGCCATGCGCGGCTGGATGAATGAAGGCAAGTCCTACATCCGCCCGGTCGCCATTGGCGAGACCATGCGCGCCGGCGGCGTGGGCGTGGTAGTGGCGTCCAAAAGCGACAAGTTCGCTGTCGGCGATGTCGTTTCCGGCGGTATCGGCGTCCAGCAATACTGGGTTGGCGCGGCGGCCGACAAGACCGCCGGCTTTTTCAAAATCGACCCGCGCATGGCCCCGCTCACCACTTGGCTTAACACGCTCGGCATGCCCGGCATGACCGGTTACTTCGGCCTGATCGAATCGGGCTTGCCGAAAGCGGGCGAGACGGTCGTGGTGTCGGGCGCGGCGGGCGCAGTCGGCATGACGGTCGGGCAAGTGGCCAAGCATCTAGGCTGCCGCGTGGTCGGCATTGCCGGCGGCAAGGAAAAATGCGACTTCGTCGTCAATGAACTGGGCTTTGACGCCTGCATCGACTACAAGGGCGGCGACGTCAAGGATGGCTTGAAGGAACACTGCCCGAAAGGCGTGGACGTGTATTTCGACAATGTCGGGGGCGAGATCCTCGACGCCGTGCTCACCCGCATCAACCTGAAAGCGCGCATCGTCATCTGCGGCGCAATTTCCCAGTACAACAACACCAGCGCCGTCAAGGGCCCGGCAAATTATCTGTCGCTGCTGGTGAACCGCGCGCGTATGGAAGGCATCGTCGTGTTCGACTACGCCGACCGTTACCACACCGGCGTGGCGGCGATGGCCAAGTGGATGCAGGAAGGCACCTTCAAGAGCAAGGAAGATGTCGTCGACGGCCTTGAAAATTTCCCTGAAGCGTTGTTGATGCTATTTGAAGGCAAGAACTTCGGCAAGCTGTGCCTGAAGGTGGCCAACGCGTAAATCGTGAACATGGTGTAGCTGCCCGCCAAACAGCGGCAGCACGTTCGGCACACATCGTCCTCGCGCACGCGGCGCGCGATGTGTGTACTTGACCGAATCCGCGTCGGCCCCAACTTTACGGAACTCGGCACTTCAATCAAAGTCTACCTCTTGCTTATTCGAAGCACGCTCACCATTGCTGCGATGGTGTCCTTTCATTCGTCTTACATTGAGGTAGCCAATGCCAAGTTATCCCCCACATTCCCCCATGCGATCGGGCATCGAAGCCCAGGTCAGCTTCATGACCGAACTAACGCGCCGCAGCTACGATTCGGTCCGCAAGCTGAGCGAACTTAATCTGCATTTTGCCCAGCAGCTGTTGCAAGATGGCGTCGCGGCCACGCGCCAGGTGCTGGCCTGCTCCGACCCGCTGCAAATGGCGGCCACCATCGCCAACGCAAGCCAGCCCGCCGCCCAGCATTTGCGCAGCTATCAGCAGCAACTGATCGGCATGTTCACGGGCGCCCAGCTCGACCTGCTGCGCGAGGCTGAAACAATGGTGCCGCAGGCCGGCAGCTACAGCGCCGCGCTGGCGCAGGTCATGGCGGGCGAGCAACTCGCCGGCGACGATGCGCTCACCAACCCCTCGCGCGCCAACGGCACCTCGGCCGACAGTAGCGGCGCCGTGCACCATGTGCACTGATCCTCACTCACAGGAAGAGCACCATGTCCAACCAGGATAAGCCAAAAAACAATGCCGCCACCGATGCGCTTGAACTGCTGAAAGCCGATCACGACAAGGTAAAAAGCCTGTTCCGCGAATTTGAAAGCTTGAAAGGCAACGACGACGAGGACGAACGCAAGTCCGAACTGGTCGACGAAATCTGTTACGAACTGACGGTTCATTCCATGCTCGAAGAAGAAATCTTTTACCCGGTGCTGCGCTCGGCCATTGATGACGACGACATGATGGATGAAGCCGACGTCGAACATGCCGGCGCGCGCGAACTGATCAGCCAGCTCGAAGTCATGTATCCGGGCGACGATCACTTCGACGCCACGGTGACGGTGCTGGGCGAAGAAATCGCGCAGCATATCGACAAGGAAGAAAGCGACATGTTCGAGGCGGCCCGTTCCGCCGGCATCGATCTCGACGACCTCGGCGAGCAGCTCGCCGCCCGCAAGGAAGAACTCGACGAAGACCTGTCCTCGCCGCCCAGCTCGGTTGATGCGATGGAGCCGCGCAATGGCTCGCGGCGGGCGCCGCGCGCACCCAACTAAGGACAAGGCTGGAACTAATCATTTTGGGCGGGTCTCTAACTTCCGAGCGCGGCACTCAGGCGCTTTGATCCGATACCCGCCTACCCAAGGAGATCGACATGGCGACAAGCAAAGATAGTGGAAGCAAGAGCGGCAGCTCTGGCGGCAACGCGCAAAAGAGCAGCAGCGGCAACGGCGGCCCGGCAAAACGGGGCTTCGCCGCAATGGATGAAAACCAGCAGCGCGAAATCGCCAGCAAAGGCGGCCAGGCTGCGCATCAAAAAGGAACCGCACACGAATTCGATTCCGAAGAAGCGCGCCGGGCCGGCCAAAAAGGCGGCGAGGCGGTCAGCCGCAACCGGGAACACATGGCCGACATCGGCCGCAAGGGTGGGGAAAGCCGCCAGTCAGCCGCGCGCAACAACAAGGAAGGCGCCCCCGCCGCCAAACCGGGCTCGCGCCAGGGAGGCAAGAGCGGCGAGTAAGCCGCAGGCAAGCACCTAGCGGCAGGCAGCAGGCAGCAGGCAGCAGTCAGCAGTCAGCAACCAGCAACCAGCAACCAGCAACCAGCAACCAGCAATCATCAAGCAGCAGTCTCAGCCGCAAGCACCAATGTGAGCCTCAACACCGGGCTGGCGCCGTTAACGGCGCCAGCCCGTTTGTATGTGTTCATCTTGGCCGCACAGTTAGAAAAAGCATATCGCTTCCCTGCGATGGCGTGATCAGTCGGGCCACGTTTTGCACGCCGGTATGGCAATCAGCCAAGCGGAACGCAAAACAAGCGCCACCGCCCCCCGCATTCAGTCTATCCTCATGTTAATATTTCCGCCCAACGATCCCGGAGCATGCGCAGGCATCATCTCCTTTGGAAAAACCCCATGAATTCGCCGGACAAGAATGCCGCCTTGCACGCTCCCGACCCGACGACCACGTCCGTCGATGCGCCCGGTCGCGACGCCATCGCGCGCACCCTGGACGCCCTGTACGACGGACGCCAGCCGCGCACCTACGAAAACCCCAATCCGTGGAGCCGCGGCGGCGACGATCCGCTGGACGCCATCAGCGTCTGGCAACGGGCCGCACCGGTGCCCCACTGGCACTACGTGAGCTATGGCTTGTCCGACCTGTACGCAAAAAAATCAGGCAGCGCCGCCAGCGGCTACGGCTTTGAATTGACGCTGCGCGTAGCCTTCGAAGGCAGCGCCGGCGAGCCGCCGCTGTGGCCCATGCACCTGCTGCAAAGCCTGGCGCGCTACGTCTACCGCAGCGGTCACGGTTTCCACGACGGCCACCGGATGAGCATCAACGGCCCCATGTCGCTCGGTTCGCCAACTGCGCTGTGCTCGATGGCCTTTACCTTCGACCCGGAATTGCCAGCCATCGCCACGCCCAACGGCAGCGTCGCCTTCCTGCAAGTGGTGGGCCTCACGCTCGACGAGGAAGCCGTCGCCCACAAATGGGATACGCGCAAGCTGCTCGACACCTTATTGCCTTTCATGCCGCTATGGACAACCGACCTGCAGCGTCTTTCCTTGCTCGGCAAGCCGGGCGTGCTGATCACCGCGACCGAGGGCATCCGCCGCGATGGCTCGTCAAGCAGCGCGGCCTACACCGATCTGCTCGATCTGCACGAGCAAAAGCGCTGGCTGCGCAAGGCACTGGTGCGGGTAACGCTGGGCGCGCGCCAGATCGAGCAACTGGCTGAATTTATTCCCTTGCGCCTGCCTTTTGGCAAGACGTTCGAACTCACCGGCCCGCGCGGCCGGCTGCGCTTTGAACTGGGCAAGAAAAACAATTGGCGCCTCGGCCGCGACCGCGTGCTGCACCTGCAGGTGAGCGCCCAGACGGTCCAGGAATTGGCCACCCTGCTCCATCCCCGCGAAGGGGTGTACAAACTGCCGTCGTTCCAGCACATTCTGTGGGACGTGAAGCCGACCACGATTCGCAATGCCGAGGGCGGCATCGTCGACGTGATCGGCTAGCAGTTTTGCCGGAACGGTTTACAGGAATCAAGCGAGCCGGACACCAGGCTGGCCAAGGACAGTCCGCCAGGCTGCCAGCCAAGTCATTGAACCTGACAAGAACAAGATGACGCTTTTTCCGCTCTTCCAGCATACCCGGCGCCACCCGTCCGCCATCCTGCTGATGGTGCAACTGATGGGCATGCTGCTGTACCCCTTTATCGAGAGCACCCGCGCCGGGCTGGTGGTATTCAATGTATTCGGCGTTGTCGTGCTCGGCTTTACCGTGACCATGGTGCGCCGCACGCCCGGCCAGACCTGGTTCAGCGCGACCGTGGCGCTGGCGATCATCGCCTTGCTGGTACTCGAAACCTGGTTCGGCATGGGCATCTTGCTGCCCTGGTCGTCCGCATTGGAAGCGCTCTTCTATTTCCACGCCGCGTACAGCTTGATTTCCTACATGATGGAAGACTACCAGGCGACGACCGACGAACTGTTCGCCGCCGGCGCCACGTTCACGCTGATCGCGTGGGGTTTCACGCATGTCTTTATCGTGATGCAAACGCTGCAGCCGGGCACTTTTGCTGCCGCCGTCAATGCCGCCGATGCGCGCACCTGGAGCGAACTCAATTACCTCAGCTTCGCGCTGCTGTCCTCCACCGGCATTGGCGACGTGATTCCGCTCACCCCGCACGCACGCGCCGTGGCCAGTGTGGAAATGTTCTGCGGCCTGCTCTACCTGGCCGGCGTCGTCTCGCGCCTGATCGGCCTGACCATGCAGGCGCGCCCCGGCAAGTAAATCGCACACAAGATCGGGACAGCATCGAATCGACACCGGGGTCAGACCACTTTTGCGTGTTAAAGTGCGAGAATGCAAGTGCTCAAATATCTCAGCGCGTATTCGGACCAGACGCGCGCGCAAGTGTCCAAGCTCATCAAAGAGGACAAGCTGGCCGACGTATTGCGCCAGCGTTATTCGTCCGCCCACGCGATTCGCACCGACAAGGGGCTTTACGACTACGTCCAGGATTTGAAATCGGAATTCCTGCGCAACGCCGATCCGATTAACAAGGTAGCGTACGACAACAAAATCCATGTGATCCAGCACGCGCTCGGCCTGCACACGTCCATTTCGCGCGTCCAGGGAGGCAAGCTCAAGGCCAAACATGAAATCCGCGTCGCGACCATGTTCAAGGATGTGCCGCTGGAATTTTTGCGGATGATCGCCGTCCACGAGCTGGCGCACGTCAAGGAAAAGCAGCACGACAAGCCATTCTACAAGCTGTGCTGCTACATGGAACCGAATTACCACCAGTACGAATTCGACCTGCGCCTCTACCTTACCCAGCTCGAGCTGTCGCCCGAGCGCCTGTGGTAAGCCGCCTGCCTGTAGCGCGCCCTATTTGGCCAGCTTGTAACGCTGCTCGCGATACAGCAGCGACGGCAGGATGACGTGCGCCATGGCCTTGTCGACCTGCGCCGCGCTCGGCTTTTCTTGCCCCAGCGTCAGCTCGCCCTTGGCCGAATCATACTGCCCCAGCAACGGCGCCTGGCTGGGCCGCAAGATGGTGGCAGTGCTGCCCTCCAGCCACGCGAAATAATTATCGAACTGCAGCATCGCGCGGCCCGGCGCCTCGCTCTCGCGCGCCAGGTCGCGCCCGATCATCGGGTGCGCGCTCGACACGCCCATCAGCGACAGCAGCGTCGGCCCGAGGTCGATTTGGCTGGCGATGGTCTTGATGGTTTTCGGCTGGATGTCCGCCCCCATGATCAAGCCGGGTATGTGGAATTTGTTGATCGGCACCAGGCTGTTGCCGTACACCCGGTTGTCATGGTCGGCAACGATCAGGAACACGGTGTCTTTCCAATAATCCTGCTTCTTGGCTTCGCTGATGAATTTGCCAAGGGCGTAATCGGCGTATTTGACGGCATTGTTGACGGTCTGTTTGGCCGGGTCATGCAGCGTGATTTTACCGTCGGGAAACTCAAACGGTTCATGGTTCGATGAGCTGAAAATCAGGCTGAAAAAAGGCTTGTTCTCGGAATGCAATTGCTTGAGGCGCTCGAGCGACTTGTTGAACAAGTCCTCGTCGCACGCGCCCCAGGCGCCTTCAAACGTCATCTTCATGTCGCGCCGGTCGACGATCTTTTGAAAACCGTTACCTGTGAAAAAGCCGCGCATATTGTCGAAGTGCGCCTCGCCGCCATACACGAATTCGGTGTGGTAGCCCTGCTTGCCCAAGCCCAGCGCCAGCGTGTAAAAATTTTGCTGCGCGAGCGAAAGCTTGACCACGCTGCGCGCCGGGGTTGGCGCGTAGCCCGACACCACCGCTTCGATGCCGCGCACCGAGCGCGTGCCGGTCGCATACAGCTGCTCGAACCACCAGCCTTCCTGGCGCAGTTTTTCCAGTTCCGGCGTCACCGGCACGCCGCCCAGCGAAGCGACAAAGGTCGCGCCCAGGCTTTCCTCGAGCACAATCACCAAATTTAACGGCTTGTCGCGCTTGACCGCCGCCTGCTGGAAGTGCAAGGTGGGCAGCTCGGCCGAGTCAAAACGGTAGTCGGCGAGCCACGGCGCGGCCTTCACCTGCTGGAATACTTTTTCGCGCGGGAAGGCGCCGTAGATTTCGGACGAATGGGCTTCCTTGCGCATCGACGCGAACGCGTCCAGCACCGACCAGCCCGAATTGATGATCAGCGAATTGACCAGCGCGTCGCCGCTAAGCGCAAACAGCGCCGGATTGGCCGGCCGGTGGCCCGTCGTCGAGCGCACCTGCACCAGCACCAGCAGCACGACCAAGGGCCACGTGAGCAGCAGTTTCTTGCTCGACCAGGTGACAGCCTGGTCGGACGCGTGTTTCAGCAAGCGGTAACTGCCCAGTCCAAGCAGCACTGTAAATACCACGCCGCCGACCAGAGCAATCCGAAAGCCGTTCCACAGCGTGGCGAGCACTTCCTTTGGATAGGACAGGTATTCGATGAACAGCCGGTTCGGGCGCACATCGAACTGCATGATGAACTGGGGCGACGAGAGCTCCATGAACACCACGAAAATGAAGGCCACCGTGGCCCACACGGCACTGAAGATCTTCCAGAAGCGCGCCGAAAACCGGTGCGCGAGCAGGGGCGCGAGCAGCACCGGCACCACGATCAGGTAGCCAAGCAGGATCAGGTCGGCGCGCACGCCCTGCACCAGCATCTGGCCCACGATGCCGGCCGCCTTGACGCGCTCCCACTGCCAGGCAATGAGCGCCACGCGCGCCACTGACAATACGGCCAGTCCGAGCAGTACCATCTGCAGCAGCACCGCGTACGGCCCCGCCCAGCGGGTGAGGCGTGCCAGGCGGCTGGCGCCCGGCGGTGCGGTCGATGCGGTGGGTGCGGCGCGTTCAGTCATGGCGTAATACCGGGTTCGTTAAATGGTGTGCCCGGGATTTTACCTGCCTATTCGAAATCCACCATGACTTTGTCGATTTTCTCATGGGGGAACCCGGGCCGCAACCCGGGCCGCCGTCCCTTAACGCCGCTGCATGCTCCACTGCTGGTTGACAGCGTTCGAGAGCGGGTACTGGATGATCGGTGCATTCTCGTCCAGGCTCTTGCCTTTCACGTCAAGCACCATGCCGCTTAGCTGATTGGCCAGCGTTACCGAACCGGCCGCCGGACTGGCAAAGCGCCATTGCTGCCCGGCCCCGCCCCAGTAGTCCCACTGCGCGATATTGGTCCCGGCCATGGTCGAATTGCCGTAGTTGTCCAGGCTGCGCAGGCTGGCCGCGTTGATGATGCTGTAGTCGCCGTCGCCATGCCCCATCACGTACCACGACTGGTGTTTGGCGCCCGTATCGCCCGCTTGCACCACCAGCGCGCCATTCGCCGCTGCCGCCCCGGCCACCGTCAAGGCCTTGCCCGACAGGCGCGACTTGATCGCATAGGTGCCGTCGCTGATGCCCCCGCAGCCGGCAAAGCTGGAAAAATTGCGCGTCAATACGGGCCAGCCGTCGGCATCGTAACTCATTTTATGGAACTGCAGCTTGGCGTTGCCGCCGTCATTGGTGTCGTAATAGTGGGTCGAGACGAACTGGCAGCCATCCTGCTTGAGCACGCCCACGTGCCCCGGGCCCTTGAAGTTGGCATCGATATTGGCCAGCACCGTGCGCGTGCCCGAATACGGGCCCGTCACGCTGGTGGCGCGCTGCACCTGCACGTAGTAGGTGCTGTCGGCGCCCTTGCAGCAGGCGCCGCGGTTGACGAACAGGTAGTAATAGGCGCCGTTGCGCGTGATGTAGGGCGCCTCGTAGTCGCGCGTGGCGCCACCGCCCAGCAGGTGGGTGACGCTGCCGGCCAGCTTGCCGGTGGCCTGGTTGATTTGCGCCACGCCGATCCCGCCCGAAAACGAGCCGTAGCTCATGTAGACCTTGCCGTCATGGTCGCGCATCAGGGCCGGGTCGATCGCGTTGATCTCGCTGCTGCCGCCATACGACTCGACCACGATGCCCAGGTCTTGCCAGGACGGGTTTTTCAGCGATGCCGACCGCGCCACCCCGATCGCCGACGACGACGTGCCAAAGGTCGAGACCGAATAATACAAATACCAGTAACCGTTCATATGCACCACGTCGGGCGCCCAGAACGAGCCGCTAAAGTTGGGAATCTTGTTCTTGATCCATGCCGGATACGTGCTGAACACGGGCGCCGGCCCTGCGCTCCAGGTCACCATGTCCTTCGACGTCGAGTACCAGATACCGGTGCCGGTGGTGAAGTTGAACCAGGTGTCGCCGTCGCGGGTGACGGTGCCGGGATCGTGCGCATTTTGCAGCCCGGCCAGGTTGACGGCCGGCGCGCGCGCGGCGCACAGGATCAGGCATAGCGCTGCCATTAGATGTTTCAACATATGTCTCCAATATTATTGTGGTTTTTTGTGGTTTTTGTGATGTCGTCGTCCTACAGCTGGTGCTGCAAATCTAGCTTAGGAGCAAGTCAATACGGTTGCCAATGAATTTTTTGTGCGGAGCGATAACAAAAATGATATCGGCGAACCATGCCAAATGTTGCAATTGCGCACGAAATATTTCACTAACAACTATTTCTATCGAATACCTGTCGACAATCAACATCCCGCTGTATAAAGTTAACCCGTGCCTTTCATTTCTAAGAGGCAACAGTTGCTCGCGTTTTGCGCGGCGCGTTGCAAGCAAGGCACGACATTGGACCCATCATGCAAAACCCGACCAAACCATCTCTCCCCCTGAATGCCCCTGCATTGCACGCCATCGCCTTGGCCGCCCTGCTGCTGGCCGGCAGCGGCGCGCACGCGGCCGACGACGTTTATCCGGCCTTGAGCTTTAGCGGCTTCGGCAGCCTGGGCGTGGTCCACTCCGACTACGACCAGGCCGACTTCACCTCGAATATCCTGAAAGGCGATGGCGCCGGCGGTAGCCATAACTGGGCGGCCAATCTGGACTCGCGCCTGGGCGGGCAGTTGGGCGTCAAGTTCGACAAACAATGGTCGGCCGTGGTGCAACTCGGCGTCGAACAGCGCTACGACTCGAGCTACCGGCCCCAGGTCGAATGGGCCAACGTCAAGTACCAGGCCACGCCCGACCTGGCGCTGCGCGTGGGCCGCATCGCGCTGCCGATTTTCCTGGCCGCCGACTACCGCAAAATCGGCTATGCCTATCCATGGGCGCGCACGCCCAATGAAGTCTACGGCGGCGTCCCGATCACCAACAGCGACGGCGCCGATATCGCCTACCGCTGGCAGGCGGGCCGCGTCAAGCACACCACGCAAGCCTTTTTTGGCAGGACCGACGTCTACCTGACCAAAACCACCAATGTCAAAGCGCGCCACCTGGCCGGTATTACCCACACTGCTGAATGGGGTCCGGCCACGGTCCGCGTCTCCGCCTTTACGACGGTGCTGGACCTCAACATCGTGCGCGAACTGTTCGATGGCTTTCGCAAGTTCGGTCCTGCAGGCGCCACCATCGCCGACAAGTACGACGTCGTCGACAAGCGTACCTCCGGCTTTGCGGTAGGCCTCAACTACGACCCGGGCAAGTGGTTCCTGATGGCCGAGGCCGGACGCATAAGCACACCTGCATTCTTGGGCGATACCCTCGGTATGTATGCCAGCGCCGGTTACCGCAGCGGCAACTTCACGCCCTATCTGTCGTATTCGCAGAACCGGGTCCTGAGCCAGCTCAGCGACCCTGGCCTGCTGCTGGCAGGTTTGCCCCCGCCTTATGCCTACGCCGCCGCCCAGCTCAACGGCAATCTGAACGTGCTGCTCACCTCCATCTCCAGCCAAACCAACCTGGCAGCCGGCGTGCGTTGGGATTTCCGACCCGACATGGCGCTCAAGCTGCAGTACGAACACCTGACACCGCGCGACGGCACCCGCGGCACGCTGATCAACACGCTGCCGGGGTTTGTATCGGGCCGCTCCGTCAACGTCACGAGCGCCGTGCTCGACTTCGTGTTTTGAAGGGGCCGACCATGCACCCCTTCTTATTACGCTTGTTCGGCGCCGGCCTGCTGGGCGCCCTTCTCGCGCATGGCGTCGCCGCCAGCGAACTGGTCGTCATCGTATCGTCGAAAAGCCCCGTCACCTCGCTGCGCCAGGACCAGGTGGCCGATATTTTCCTTGGCCAAATCGCGACGTTCCCCGGCGGAGCCGAGGCCGTGGCGCTCGACCAGAGCATCGGTTCGCCCGAACGGGACGAGTTCTACAGCAAGGTCGCGGACAAGACGCGCCCGCTGGTGAAGGCTTACTGGACCAAGATGATTTTCACCGGGCGCGGCCAGCCGCCGAAGGAACTCAGCGGCAGCGCCGCCGTGCGCAAGATGGTGGCCGACAATCCGGCGCTGATCGGCTACATCGACAAGGCCGCGCTCGATCCGAGCGTCAAGACCGTGCTGCTGGTACGCTGATGCGCAAGGCTTCGCCATGACTGGCGCTTCGACCCCGCCGCCGGTGGCCACGCCGGCCGTGCCGGCAGCACCGGCGCCACCGGCCAAGCCGGCGCGCCTGACGCGCTGGCTCGGCCACGGCATGGAAACCCACATCTCGCTGCCGCTGTTTGCCGCCATCCTGCTGATCGTCATCTGGGTTACGACCGCGCATTTCATCGGCATCGAGCGCATCGGCGCGCAGCTGGCGGCGCGCAACTCCAGCCGCGAGCTGCTCGACACCTACGAGGCGCAAGTCCAGCGCAACCTGGGCAGCATCGACCAGACGCTCAAGGTGCTCAAGTATGCAGTCGAACTGAAGGGCTTTGCCGGCGCCCTGCCTGCCCTCGACCAGCAAGGCCTGCTGCCGTCCGGCCTGGTGTTCGTGGTCAGCATCGCCGACCGCAATGGCATGATCGTGGCCAGCAATCCGGAGGCCACTTTCATCGATGTCGCCGGCCAGTCCTATTTTGCGTATCACCGCGACACCGACAGCGACATGCCGTTCGTGAGCCAGACGCTGCGCGACGCGGCCAATCCGGAGTGGCACCTGCATTTCACGCGCCGCTTGAACGACAGCAACGGTAAGTTTGCCGGCGTGGCAATCGTCGAAGTCGATCCGGCGTACTTCACCAGCGGCTACGAGCGCTCGCGCCAGGGCGACCTGGGCGCGCTCGGCCTGTATGGCCTTGACGGCGTGTTTCGCGCCCTGCGCATCGGCGACAAGGTGCTGTGGGGCCAGCGCGCCTCCGACGCCACCGACAGCGCCAAGGGCGAACCGGTGCTCAATTCCTGGGACGGGCTGCGCCGCTACACCAGCGCGCGCCGCCTGCACGGCTTTCCGCTGGTGGCGCTGGTGGGCCTGGCCGAGCACGAGCAGATGGCGCCGTTCGAGCAGCAGCGCCGCAATTACCTGTTGGCCGCCGGCAGCGGCAGCGCGCTGCTGGTGCTGATCGTCACGCTGGTGGGCCTGTGGTCCTACCAGCTCACGCGCACGCGGCGGCGCATCCGGCGCGCCCAGGAAACCTACGCGGCCGCGTCCGAAGCCAGCCTGGACGCATTTTTCGTCATGCGCAGCGTGAGCGACCCACACGGGGCGATTATCGACTTCGTGATCGAGGCAACCAACACGCGCGCCGAAAAACTGGCCCGCATGAGCAAGAAGGACCTGCGCGGCAAGAGCTTGTCGGCGGTGCTGCCGGCGTATAGCAGCAATGGCATTTTCGAGGACCTGGTCAAGGTCACGCTGGTGGGCGGCGTGCACGAAGCCGAATGGCAGGCCGGCGCCGCGCCGCAGCGCGAACAGTGGCTGCACCGCCAGGTGGTGGCGGTCGAAGGCGGCGTGGTGGCGATCGTGCGCGACATCACCGAGCGCAAGCTGACCGAACAGCGCATCCGCCACATCGCCCACCACGACGACCTGACCGGTCTGCCCAACCGCAGCCTGATCCGCGACCGCCTGGACCAGGCCATCCTGCACGCCCAGCGCCGCGAGCGCAGCGTGGCCGTGGCCTTTATCGATCTCGATGGCTTCAAGCTGATCAACGACGGGCTGGGGCACAACGCCGGCGACGAATTGCTTAAAGTAGTCGGCAAGCGCATGCAGGAGTGCCTGCGCCGCGAAGATACCCTGGGGCGCTTTGGCGGCGACGAATTCGTCATCATCTTGGCCGACCAGTCGGACAACCCGGCCGCGCTGGCGCCTATTCTGGAAAAAGTCCGGCAGGCGGTGCACGAACCGGTGCTGCTGGGCGGCCAGGAAGTGCAGGTCAGTTGCAGCATGGGCGTGGTCATGTATCCGCGCGACGGGGGCGACCCGAACACCCTCATGATGAACGCGGACGCCGCCATGTACCGCGCCAAGGACATGGGCAAAAACCTGTTTCAGTTCTACACCCGCGAAATGAACGCCAGCGTGGAACAGAAGCTGGTGCTGCTCGAAGGCTTGCGCTGCGCGCTCGAGGAAGGCCAGTTCCACTTGCTCTACCAGCCGAAAGTCGACCTGCGCACCGGCTTGATCATCGGCGTCGAGTCGCTGATCCGGTGGCAGCATCCCGAACAAGGCATCATTTCGCCGCTGCGCTTTATCGGCCTGGCCGAGGAGAGCGGCCTGATCGTGCCGATCGGCGACTGGGTGCTGCAGACCGCGTGCCGCCAGAACCGCGCCTGGCAGCTGGCCGGCCTGGCCCCGATCACGATCTCGGTGAATGTCTCGCCCCGCCAGTTCGAAGAAAAGCGGCTGGTCGAGCGCGTGGCGCAGGCGCTCGCCGACAGCGGCTTGGCGCCGGCCGACCTGGAGCTGGAAGTGACGGAAAGCTTGATCATGCGCGACCTGGCGCAATCGGTGGGCAAGATGCGCGAACTTGAAGCGATGGGCATTTCGCTGTCGATCGACGACTTCGGCACTGGTTACTCGAGCCTGTCGGCGCTCAAATCGTTCCCGATCACGCGCCTGAAAATCGACAAATCGTTTGTCAGCGAACTGGCCGAGAACCTGGACGACCAGGCCATCGCGATGGCCGTCATCTCGCTGGGACACAAACTCAATTTGCGCGTGATCGCCGAAGGCGTCGAGACCGAACAACAGTGTAATTTTTTGCGCGACAACGACTGCGACGAGATGCAGGGCTATCTGTTCAGCATGCCGGTCCCGGCCAGCAAGATCCATTCGCTGCTCGAGGAGCAGTCGCGCATGCTGGCCGAACTGGACAGCGTAGGTGGCGTGGCCAGCATAGAGAGCGCCGTGTGCGCAGAAGGCATTCATGCTGCATAAAACCGCCCTGTTCCTGTTCGGCGCGGACCCTAAACTGCGCCGCCTGCTCCTGTACTGGGCCGGCGCGGCGGCGCTGTACCTGCTCTCGGTCGTGGTGCTATACCACCAGGTGTCGGCCGGTACCGTCTCGGCCGAAGGCGCCAGGAACCTGAGCTGCTTTGCGATTGCCGGTGCCCTGGTTTTTCTGGTGCTGGTGCGCTTTAGCGTCGCGCTGGGCATCGCCCCGTACCGGCTGGCGGTGCTGCAGGCGCTGTTTGCTTTTGTGTGCAATATCGGCGCGTATGCCTTGCTGGGCGAAGTGCGCGGCGCCTCGCTGATGATCATGCTGGTGGTGATGGTGTTTTGCACCTTCTCGCTGCGTCCGCGCGCCACGCTCGGCCTGTGCGGCGCGGCCATCGGCATGCTCGGCCTGTCGATGGCGGTGCTGTCGTCGCGCGCCCCGCTCGTTTTCACGCCGCGCGTGGAGCTGATGCACTTTTTGCTGGCGTCGTGCTGCCTGTTTGCCGTCACGCTGCTGACCGGCGCCATGAGCCGCCTGCGCGCCAGCCTGAAGGCGCAAAAATCGGAGCTGCAGGTGGCCCTGGGCCAGATCCGCACGCTGGCCACGGTCGACGAGCTGACCAGCCTGGCCAACCGGCGCTACATGAACGAGGTGCTAGCCGACCAGGAACGGCGCGCCCCCGTACCCGACGCAGCGCTGTGCATCGCGCTGCTCGACATCGACTTTTTCAAGAACGTCAACGACCGCTTCGGCCACGACGGCGGCGACAGCGTCCTGCGCACCTTTGCCGCGGCGGCGCGCGCCGAACTGCGCGTGGGCGACCTGCTGGCGCGCTGGGGCGGCGAAGAATTTCTGCTGATGCTGCCCGATACCAGCGTGACCGAAGCGCTGCCGGTATTGAAAAGGATGGCCGAGCGGGTGCGCGCGGTCGACGTGCCGGGCGTGGACATGGAGCGCGACCTGACGTTTTCGGCCGGCCTGGTCGAGCGCGGCGACGACGAGCCCTTTGCCGAGACCATCAGCCGCGCCGACCGCGCCATGTACGCGGCCAAGGGTTCGGGGCGCGACCGGGTCGTCAGCGCTTAGGCGCGCGGCGCTTCGCGCATGGCGCGCCCGCCGGCCGACTCTGGCGGTCGCAATAGTTAGTTGCCTGCTTACAACAAATTCGGGCTAAACTGCTGCAATGCGAACAAGATGCCCATGTCTGGCCCCCGCCGATTCCTGTAGAATGAACCACGAATTTACACAATGTAATTATCCGATTGCAAGCAACATCGCGCAGACCCTGCCTTCGTCTGTACCCGGACAGTGCGCGCCTCGCGCGCCATTGAAAAAAAAGCAAACCCCCAAGAAATCGGGGTGCATCGCACCACTTACCACGCCATTGTTAATTGGAGTATTGTTCAAGATAACTTTGCCGCATGCAACGCATTGTTTCGATGAACCGGTCCTGCCGCACGCGGCACAGGACGACTTGGCGCTGACGCTATGACCAGACTGAATTTACCGGCGGAACTCGCTTCGAGCCCGCCTCCCCCCAGCAGCGAACCCGACCTTGGCATTCGCGAAGACTTGCTGCACCCCGATCCGCTGCTCGACTGCCTGGTCGAGCTGACCCGCATCCACGGCCGTCCCAGCACCCGCGCCGCGCTTTCGGCCGGGTTGCCGCTGGCCGAGCAAGGCTTGACGCCGTCGCTGTTTGCACGCGCCGCCGCCCACGCCGGCTTTTCGGCCAAGGTGGTGCGCCGTACGCTGGCCAAGGTTGACCAGGCGCTGCTGCCGGTGATCCTGCTTTTGCACGACAATCAGGCCGGCGTGCTGCTGGGCTGGAACGAAGCGGGCGAAGCCCAGCTGCTGCTGCCCGACGCCGGCCAGGGCGCCGCCTACCTGTCGCGCGACGACCTGCAGGCGCGCTACACCGGCATCGCCATTTTTTCGCGCCCCCATTTCCGCTTCGACCAGCGCACCCCGCCGCTGGTCGCGGTCCCGCAACGTCACTGGTTCTGGGGCACCATCCTCGAGCAGCGCCCGATCTTCAAGGATATTCTGGCCTCGGCCCTGTTGATCAACCTGCTCGGCCTGGCCATGCCGCTGTTTACGATGAACGTGTACGACCGCGTGGTGCCCAACTTCGCCGTCGAAACGCTGTGGGTGTTCAGCGGCGGGATCGTGATCGTGCTGCTGATGGATTACATGGTGCGCCTGCTGCGCGGTCACTTCGTCGACCTGGCCAGTTCGCGCATCGACATCAAGCTCTCGAGCATGATCATGGAACGCGTGCTGGGCATGCGCATGGCGCACCGGCCGGCCTCGGTGGGCGCTTTTGCCGCCAACCTGCGCTCGTTCGAGACGGTGCGCGACTTCATCGCCTCGGCTACCGTCACCACCTTGATCGACCTGCCCTTCGCGCTGCTGTTTTTGATCGTGCTGGCCTGGATCTCGTGGCCGCTGGTGTTCATTCCGCTGCTGGGCATTATCATCGTCATCATCTACAGCTACCTGGTGCAGTACAAGATGCGCGAACTGTCCGAAACCACCTTTCGCGCCGCCGCGCTGCGCAACGCCACCATGATCGAGTCGCTCACCGCGCTCGAAACGATCAAGGCGCACGGCGCCGAAAGCCAGATGCAGGCGCGCTGGGAAAAGTCGACCGCGTTCCTGGCGCGCGTGTCGGCCGAACTGAAGCTGCTCTCGTCGTCGAGCATGAACGCGGCCGCCACGCTGGCCCAGCTGGTCAATGTGTGCGTGGTGGTGGCCGGGGTCTACCTGATCCACGAAAAAATGATGTCGATGGGCGGCCTGATCGCCTCGACCATGCTGGCCGGGCGCGCCATGGCGCCGCTGGGCCAGATGGTGGGATTGCTGCTGCAGTTCGAAGGGGCCAAAAATTCGCTCAAGGCGCTGGAAAACGTGATGGCCACGCCGAGCGAGCGCAGCGACGAGAGCGCCTTCATTCACCGTCCTGAAATTCGCGGCGAAATCGAATTCAAGGATGTCCACTTCAGCTATCCGGACCGCCCCGAAGAAGCGCTGCGCGGGGTCTCGTTTCGCATCAAGCCGGGCGAGCGCGTGGTGATCATCGGGCGCATCGGCTCGGGCAAGTCGACGCTGCAAAAACTCATGCTCGGCCTGTACGCGCCGACCAAGGGCGCCGTCGCCCTCGACGGGGTCGACCTGCGCCAGCTCGACCCGGCCGATTTGCGCCGCTCGGTCGGCTACGTGGAGCAGGATTGCCTGCTGTTTTACGGTTCGCTGCGCGAAAACATCACCATCCGCGCCCCCTACGCGGACGACCGCGCCGTGGTGGCGGCGGCCGAACTGGCGGGCCTGACCGAGTACATCAACCGCCATCCGGAAGGCTTCGACATGCTGGTGCGCGAGCGCGGCGAATCGCTCTCGGGCGGCCAGCGCCAGAGCGTGGCAATCGCGCGCGCGGTGCTGCTCGACCCGCCCGTGCTGCTGCTGGACGAACCGACCAGCGCCATGGACCACCCGTCCGAAGCCCAGTTCAAGGAACGCATGCGCCGCTATGCCCAGCACAAGACCATGATCATCGTGACCCACCGCTCCAGCCTGATGGAGCTGGCCGACCGCATCATCGTCATGGATGAAGGCAAGGTGGTGGCCGACGGGCCCCGCGACAAGGTCATGCACGCGCTGCAGACCGGCCAGGTCGGGCGGGCCGCATGACAGGGCGCTTGACAAAAACCGGCGGCGCCGTGCTGCGCGCGATGGAGGCGTTCCGGGTGCGCTTCGACCAGGGTACGGGCCACTGGCTTAACCGCTGGAAGGACAGCACCACCTTGAGCGGCGAGTCGGACTTCATGAAGGACGCCGACAGCATCATCATCGGCCAGGAACCGCTGCGCGCGCGCGTGCTGATGTATTCGCTGGCCGGCGTCATCGTGCTCGGCATCGTCTGGTCGGCGCTGGTGCAGGTCGATGAAATCACCCGCGGCGACGCCAAGGTCATCCCCGCGCGCCAGCTGCAGGTGCTGCAAAGCCTGGACGGGGGCATCGTCTCGCAGATCCTGGTCAAGGAAGGCGACATGGTCACCGAAGGCCAGATCCTGCTGCAGGTGGACTCGACCCGGTTCGAGTCCACCGTGCGCGAGAACCGCTCGCAGTACCTGTCGCTGCTGGCCAAGGCGGCGCGCCTGCGCGCGCTGGGCGAAAACAAGCCCTTCGTGCCGCCGCCCGAAGCGGTGGCGGGCGACCCGCGCACGGTGGACGAAGAGCGGCGCCTGTACGAAACGGCGACCTCCGAACTGCAGACCCAGCTGACGATCGCGCGCCAGCAGCTGGCCCAGCGCTCGCAGGAACTCAATGAAGCGACCACGAAAAAGCGCCAGGCGGCCCAGTCGTACGAGTCGACCGCGCGCGAGCTGGCCGTGACCAAGCCCCTGCTCGCCTCGGGCGCCGTCTCGGAAGTGGAGCTGCTGCGCCTGCAGCGCGACGTCGACCGCTTCAAGGCCGAAGGCGAGATTGCCGGTTCGCAGATCGCGCGCGTGCAGGCCGGCATCTCGGAGTCGACCCGCAAGGTGCAGGAGGTCGAACTGACTTACCGTAATACGGCCAGCAAGGAGTATTCGGAGACCATGGCGCGCCTCAATTCGCTGCTCCAGAGCGGCACCGGCCTGGCCGACCGGGTCAAGCAGTCGGCGCTGCGCTCGCCCGTGAAAGGCACCATCAAGCGATTGCTGGTCAACACCGTGGGCGGCGTGGTTCAGCCGGGGCGCGACGTGGTCGAAATCGTGCCGCTCGAAGGGCGCCTGCTGCTCGAAGCGAAAGTGGCGCCGCGCGACATCGCGTTTTTAAAACCCGGCCAGCGCGCCATCGTCAAGTTCACGGCCTATGATTTTTCGGTGTACGGCGGCCTCAATGCAAGTCTCGAGCATATCGGCGCCGACTCCGTGACGGACGACCGTGGCAATGTGTTTTACACCGTGCGCGTAGCAACCGACCAGGCCACGCTGGCGGGCAACCTGCCGATCATCCCGGGCATGGTGGCAGAAGTTGACATCATCACCGGCAAGAAGACGATCCTGTCTTACCTGCTCAAACCGGTCTTGCGCGCCAAATCGGCCGCCATGACCGAACGCTGACATGAGGACCGACCATTTGGCATTGACCGATCACCTGTTCATTTCCCCCAGCGGGATCATGCTGCCCGCCTGGCGGGAAGCCTTCAGCGGCGCGCGCGCCATTGCCATCGACCAGTTGGACCGCGCTCCCGCCGCGTCTGCGGTGCTCTGGCTGCGTCTCGATGGCAGCTTCGAGCTGGCGGCCATGGTCGGCGCCGTGCACCAGCGCTGCGGCCTTCTCCCGGTGGTCATCCTGAGCGACACCCCGAACGACGCCGAAGCGCTGGCCGCGCTGTCGGCGCAGGCGCGCGGCTACTGCAACAGCCACGCCGGCGCGCCGCTGCTGGCCAAGGTGGCCTCGGTCGTCACGCAGGGCGGCTTGTGGATCGGCGAGACGCTGATGCACCGGATCCTGTCGGTCCAGCACCTGATCCAGGTCCCCGCAGCGGCCGCCCGCCCCGACTGGCGCGAGCGCCTCACGCCGCGCGAAGCGCAAGTGGCCGAACTGGCCGGCGCCGGCATGCGCTACAAGGAAGTGGCGCGCGAACTGGCAATCACAGAGCGCACCGTCAAGGCCCACATGGGCGCGATCCTGGAAAAACTCGACCTGCGCGACCGGCTGCAACTGGCTCTGCTCGTGGGAGAGCGCCAGCCATCGTAGTTTATTGCAATTTCCATACGTTTGTTGCCGTACTGTACTTCAGGACAATGCCGATAGGCAACCCCGACTGCTATAGTTGAAGCATCTACTCATCCGTATGGAGCACTACAATGGCGATCACAGGCAACCTCATCGGTAAAGTTACCCTTCTCGCGGGTAACGCCACGGCCCGCTCCCCCGACGGCGCGGTGCGCGCGCTGCACCTGGGCGACCCGGTGTATGAAGGCGACGTGATCGTCACCGCGCAGGGAGGCAAAGTCGAAATTGCCTTCGATTCGGGCCGCAACTACCTGATCGGCGCCAATGAAACCGTCACGCTCGACGGCCAGGTGTTTGCGCCGGGCGAGACCGAGACGCGCGACGCCGCCCTGATGCCGGCCAACGGCGAGCTGGGTGACGTGACGCAGGCGCTGTTGACCGGCAATGGCAGCCTCGACGGCTTGATCGAGGAACCCGCGGCCGGCCTTGCCGCCGGCGGCGGCGACGACAACGGCAGTAGTTTTGTCGAACTGCTGCGCATCAGCGAGTCGACCACGCCGCTCGAGAGCGCCACCACCAGCGCAGCGGATGCCACCCGGCCCGAGTTTCTGGCGCTGGGCGCGGCCACCGAAAGCGCACCTGCGGGCACGATCAGCGTCGAGCTGCCGGGCACGATTGCGCCCGGCAGCGGCGCCCTCGCCGTTCCCATTACGGGCAGCACCAGCGCCGCAGCAGGCAGCAGCGTCACCCTGCTGGTGCAAGACAGCGACCCCGCCACGCCAGATGTGCGCGTGACGGCCATTGTCAACGCCGACGGCACGTTTGGCGCCAGTGCCGACCTGTCGTCCATGGGCCGCGGCAGCGTGACCGTCACCGCCACCGCCGCCGACGCCAACGGCAACCTGGTGAGCGCCAGCAGCAGCGCCGTCAAACTCAATGCGCAGCCGGGCGCCGCCGCCGACGCCATTGGCGCGCTGGAAGACACGCCGCTGACGATCGCCCAAGCCACCCTGCTCGGCAACGACGCCGACGCCGACGGCGACGCGCTGACCATCACCAGCGTCCAGGGCGCCCTCAACGGCAGCGTGGCCCTCGTGGGCGGCGGCGTGGTGTTTACGCCTGCGGCCAATTACAACGGCCCCGCCTCGTTCACCTACACCGTCAGCGACGGCCAGGGCGGCAGCGCCACCGCTACCGTCAACCTGAACGTCGGCGCGGTCAATGACCCGGCCGTCATCACCCCGGGCAGTGTGACGCTGACCGAAACCAACGCGCCTTTGAGCGCCGCCGGGACGCTCGCGATCACCGACATCGACAGCCCCGCCACCTTTGTTCCGGCCACGCTGGCCGGCGCCTACGGCAGCCTGGCGATCAATGCGACCGGCGCCTGGTCGTATACCGCCAGCGGCGCCCACAATGAGTTTGCCGCCGGGACCACCTACAGCGACACCTTCACCGTGAGCGCCAGCGACGGCGCGACCGGCACCGTCACCGTCAACATCGTGGGCACCAACGACGCGGCCATCATCACCGCCGCCGCGGCCAACCTGACCGAGAGCGACGTCGTGCTGACGGCATCTGGCAGCATGGCGATCAGCGACGCCGACAGCGCCGCCACGTTTGTGCCAGGCACCGTGCCCGGCACCTACGGCAGCCTGGCGATCGACGCTGCGGGCAACTGGAATTACACCGCCAGTTCGGCCCACAACGAGTTTGCCTTTGGTGCCACCTACAGCGACAGCTTCACCGTCACCAGCGCCGACGGCACCGCCAGCACCGTCACCATCAATATCGCGGGGACCAACGACGCTGCCGTCATCGGCAATGCGAGCGTCAGCCTGACCGAGAACGGCGCGCTGCTGACCAGCGCCGGTACGCTGAGCATCGCTGACGTCGACAGCCCGGCCGTTTTTGTCCCCGCCACCATTGCGGGCACCTACGGCAGCATCGCACTGCAGTCCGACGGCCAGTGGACTTACACGGCCAGCTCGGCGCACCCCGAATTTGCCGCCGGCGCCACCTACAGCGACGTCTTTGCCGTCACCAGCGCCGATGGCACGACCGGCACCATCACGGTCAATATCAGCGGTGCCAACAACGCGGCCGTGATCAGCGGCGCCAGCGCCAGCTTGACCGAGACCGACGCCGTGCTCACCACGTCCGGCACGCTCGCCATCAGCGACGTCGACAGCCCCGCCACCTTTGTGCCCGGCACACTCCAGGGCAGCCATGGCAGCATCACGCTGCAGGCAGATGGACAGTGGGTCTACACCGCCAGCTCGGCGCATGACGGCTTTGCCGGCGGCGCGACCTACAGCGACAGCTTCACCGTCACCAGCACCGACGGCACGACGGCGGCCATCAGCATCAGCATCCAGGGAACCAACGACGCCGCCGTGATCAGCGCGGGGACGGCCACCCTGACCGAAAATGGCGCCGTGCTCACCACCGGCGGCGTCTTGGGCATCGCCGACGTCGACAGCCCGGCGAGCTTTGCGCCGGCCACCATCGCAGGCACCTACGGCAGCGTCACGCTGCAGGCCAGCGGCCAGTGGTCTTACAGCGCCAATTCGGCGCATCCGGAGTTTGCCGCAGGCGCCACCTACACCGACACCTTTGCCGTTGCCAGCAGCGACGGCACGGCCAGCACGATCACCGTCAGCATCCTGGGCACCAACGACGCGGCAGTGATTGGCGCCGCGACGGTCGGCCTGGAGGAGACCAATGCCATCCTCACGTCGTCCGGCGCCTTGAGCATCACCGATGTCGACAGCCAGGCCACCTTCGTGACCGGCACCTTCACCGGCACATACGGCAGCCTTGCGCTGCAGGCCAGTGGCCAGTGGGTGTACACCGCCAGCTCCGCGCACAACGAATTTGCCGGCGGCGCAGTGTACAGCGACGTCTTTACGGTCGCAAGCACCGACGGCACCACCAGCACCGTGACGGTCAATATCTTGGGCACCAACGATGCTGCCGTCATCAGCACCGCGAGCGTCACGCTGATTGAAAGCAGCAGCGTGCTCACCACCAGCGGCGTGCTGACCATGTCCGACGTCGACAATGCGGTGCTCTTTGTCGCTGCCACGCTGCCAGGCACGTACGGCAGCTTGTCGATCGCCGAGAACGGCGCCTGGACTTACACCGCCAGCTCCATTCACGATGAATTCGCCGGCGGCACGACCTACACCGACACGTTCACCGTGAACAGCGCCGACGGCACCGCCAGCACGATCACCGTCAACATCCTCGGCTCGAACGGCAACGCCGTCATCAGTACGGCCAGCGTGGACCTGTTTGAAACAAACGAGCCGATCACGACGTCGGGCGTATTGACCATCAGCGATGCAGACAGCCCTGCGTCGTTCACGGCCGAGACCATCATCGGCAACTACGGCAGCGTGAACATTGCCGCCGACGGCGCCTGGACCTTTACCGCCAATTCGGCCCACGACAGCTTTGTCGGTGGCGCCACTTACACGGACGTTTTCGTCGTCACCAGCGAAGACGGTACGCCGAGCACGATTACGGTCAACATCGCGGGCACCAACGACGCTGCGGTGATTGGCGCGGCTGTGGTCAACCTGGAAGAGAGCAACCTGGCGCTGACGGCGAGCGGCGCGCTGTCGATCACGGATGCCGACAATCCCGCCACCTTTGCCCCCGGCACCGTCACTGGCACCTACGGCAGTATCGCATTGCAGGAAAACGGCCAGTGGACCTATACCGCAAACTCGCCGCACAATGAATTTTTGGACGGTACGACCTATACCGATATATTCAACGTCAAGAGTTCTGACGGCACGTCCGCGACGATCACCGTCAATATTTTGGGGACGAACGACGCAGCAGTACTCAGCACCGCGGTGGTACCGCTGACCGAGTCGGACGTGGTCCTGACCGCATCGGGCACGCTGACCGTCACCGATATCGACAGCGCTGCAAGCTATGTCGAGGGCACCTTCACAGGCACCCACGGTACAGTCGTACTGCAGACCAACGGCCAATGGACGTACGAGGCAAATTCCGCGCACAACGAGTTTGTCGATGGCACCACTTACGCCGACGTTTTCAATGTCAAAAGCACTGACGGCACGGTGACGACGATTACCGTCAATATCCTGGGCACCAACGACGCTGCTGTGCTGAGCACCGCCGTGGTGCCGCTGACAGAATCTGACGCCCTCCTGACAGCATCGGGCACGCTGACCGTTACCGATATCGACAGCTCCGCAAGCTATGTCGGAGGGACCTTTACCGGTACTCACGGTACGGTGGTGCTGCAGACCAACGGTCAGTGGACCTACGAGGCTAATTCGGCACACAACGAATTTGTCGATGGCACCACTTACACCGATGTTTTCAACGTCAAGAGTACGGATGGGACGGCGACGACGATTACCGTCAACATCCTGGGCACCAACGATGCTGCGGTGTTGAGCACGGCGGTGATACCACTGACCGAATCCGACGTCATCTTGACCGCATCCGGCACGCTGGCCGTTACCGATATCGACAGCTCCGCAAGCTATGTCGGCGGCACCTTCACCGGCACCCACGGCACTGTGGTGCTGCAGACCACCGGTCAATGGACCTACGAAGCGAATTCGGCACACAACGAATTTGTCGATGGCACCACTTACACCGATGTGTTCAACGTCAAGAGCACCGACGGCACGGTGACCACGATTACCGTCAATATCTTGGGCACCAACGATGCCGCAGTGCTGAGCACCGCGGTGATACCACTCACCGAATCTGATGTCGTCCTGACCGCATCGGGCACCTTGGCCGTTACCGATAACGACAGTTCCGCAAGTTATGTCGGGGGCACCTTCACCGGTACTCACGGCACTGTGGTGCTGCAGGCCAACGGCCAGTGGACCTACGAGGCAAATTCGGCTCACAACGAGTTTGTCGATGGGACTACTTACACCGATGTCTTCAATGTCAAGAGCGCTGACGGCACGGCGACCACGATCACCGTCAACATCCTGGGCACGAATGACGCAGCAGTACTGAGCACCGCGGTGGTACCGCTCAACGAGTCGGACGTCATCCTGACCGCATCGGGCACGCTGAGCGTTACTGATATCGACAGCTCGGCCAGTTATGTCGGAGGTACCTTCACCGGTACTCACGGCAGCGTGGTGCTGCAGACTAACGGCCAGTGGACCTACGAAGCGAATTCGGTACACAACGAGTTTGTCGACGGGACTACTTACACCGATGTCTTTAATGTCAAGAGCACGGATGGGACGGCGACGACGATTACCGTCAACATTTTGGGCACGAATGACGCAGCAGTACTCAGCGCCGCAACAGTCCCGCTGACCGAATCCGACGTCATCCTGACCGCATCCGGCATGCTGACCGTTACCGATATCGACAGCTCTGCAAGTTATGTCGGAGGCACCTTCAGCGGCACTCACGGTACGGTGGTACTTCAGACCAACGGTCAATGGACCTACGAAGCGAATTCGGCACACAACGAGTTTGTCGACGGTACCACCTACACCGATATCTTCAACGTCAAGAGCGCTGACGGTACGGCTACCACGATTACCGTCAACATCCTGGGCACGAACGATGCCGCAGTGCTGAGTACTGCGGTGGTACCGCTGACCGAGTCGGACGTCATCCTGACCGCGTCCGGCACCCTGACCGTCACCGATATCGATAACGCCGCAAGCTATGTCGGGGGTACCTTTACCGGCACCCACGGTACAGTCGTGTTGCAGACTAACGGCCAGTGGACCTACGAGGCTAATTCGCCACACAACGAGTTCGTCGACGGAACTACTTACACCGATGTCTTCAACGTCAAGAGCACGGATGGGACGGCGACGACGATCACCGTCAACATCTTAGGCACTAACGACGCAGCAGTACTCAGCGCCGCGACAGTTCCGCTGACCGAATCCGACGTCATCCTGACCGCATCCGGCACGCTGACCGTTACCGATAACGACAGTTCCGAAAGTTATGTCGGGGGGACCTTCACCGGTACTCACGGCACGGTGGTGCTGCAGACCAATGGCCAGTGGACCTACGAGGCAAATTCGGCACACAACGAGTTTATCGACGGCACCACTTATACCGATGTTTTCAACGTCAAAAGCACTGACGGCACGGCGACGACGATTACCGTCAACATCCTCGGCACGAACGATGCCGCAGTGCTGAGTACTGCGGTGGTACCGCTGACCGAGTCGGACGTCATCCTGACCGCATCGGGCATGCTGACCGTTACCGATATCGACAGTTCCGCAAGTTATGTCGGGGGCACCTTCACCGGTACTCACGGCACTGTGGTGCTGCAGACAAACGGCCAGTGGACCTACGAGGCAAATTCAGTACACAACGAGTTTGTCGACGGCACCATTTACACCGATGTCTTCAACGTCAAGAGCGCTGACGGCTCGGCAACGACGATTACCGTTAATATCTTGGGCACCAACGATGCCGCAGTGCTGAGCACCGCCGTGGTACCACTGACAGAATCGGACGCCATCCTGACCGCATCGGGGACCCTGACAGTTACCGATATCGACAGCTCCGCCAGTTATGTCGGGGGCACATTCACCGGTACTCACGGCACCGTGGTGCTGCAGACCAACGGCCAGTGGACCTACGAGGCAAATTCGGCTCACAACGAGTTTGTCGATGGGACTACTTACACCGATGTCTTCAATGTCAAGAGCACGGATGGGACGACGACGACAATTACCGTCAACATTTTGGGCACGAATGACGCAGCAGTACTCAGCGCCGCAACCGTCCCGCTGACCGAATCCGACGTCATTCTGACCGCGTCCGGCACCCTGGCCGTCACCGATATCGATAACGCCGCAAGCTATGTCGGGGGTACCTTTACCGGCACCCACGGTACAGTCGTGCTGCAGACCAACGGTCAGTGGACCTACGAGGCAAATTCAATACACAACGAGTTTGTCGACGGCACCACTTACACCGATGTTTTCAACGTCAAGAGCGCTGACGGTACGGCTACCACGATTACCGTCAACATCCTGGGCACGAATGACGCAGCAGTACTGAGCACCGCGGTGGTACCGCTGACCGAGTCGGACGTCATCCTGACCGCATCGGGCACGCTGAGCGTTACTGATATCGACAGCTCGGCCAGTTATGTCGGAGGTACCTTCACCGGTACTCACGGCACGGTGGTGCTGCAGACAAACGGCCAATGGACCTACGAGGCAAATTCAGTACACAACGAATTTGTCGACGGTACCACTTACACCGATGTGTTCAACGTCAAGAGCGCTGACGGCTCGGCAACGACGATTACCGTTAATATCTTGGGCACCAACGATGCCGCGGTGCTGAGCACCGCCGTGGTACCACTGACAGAATCGGACGCCATCCTGACCGCATCGGGGACCCTGACAGTTACCGATATCGACAGCGCAGCAAGCTATGTCGGAGGTACATTCACCGGCACTCACGGTACGGTGGTACTTCAGACCAACGGTCAATGGACCTACGAAGCGAATTCGGCACACAACGAGTTTGTCGATGGGACTACTTACACCGATGTCTTC
>NZ_JAFCTU010000031.1:1992-3278 GCF_049896185.1 Massilia sp. TSP1-1-2 | reverse complement strand
AGCTATGTCGGGGGCACCTTCACCGGCGCCCACGGCACTGTGGTACTGCAGACGAACGGCCAGTGGACTTACAACGCCAGTTCGGCGCACAACGAGTTTGTCGGTGGTACGTCCTATACCGATGTCTTCAATGTCAAGAGCGCGGACGGCACGGCGACCACGATTGCCGTCAACATCCTTGGCACCAACGATGCTGCGATGCTCAGCACGGCTGTCGTACCGTTGACCGAATCGGACGCCATCCTGACCGCATCGGGCACCCTGACCGCCAGCGATATCGATAGCGCCGCAACCTACATCGCGGGCACCTTCACCGGCACTCACGGCACGGTGGTGCTGCAGACCAACGGCCAGTGGACCTACGAAGCGAATTCGGAACACAACGAGTTTGTCGATGGCACCACTTACACCGATGTGTTCACCGTCAAGAGCGCTGACGGCACGTCGACGACGATTACCGTCAATATCTTGGGCACCAACGACGCTGCGGTGCTGAGCACCGCTGTGGTACCACTCACCGAATCTAATGTCGTCCTGACCGCATCGGGCACGCTGACCGTTACCGATATCGACAACTCTGCAAGCTATGTCGGAGGTACCTTCACCGGCACCCACGGCACGGTGGTGCTGCAGGCCAACGGCCAATGGACCTATGAGGCGAATTCGGCACACAACGAGTTTGTCGATGGCACCACTTACACCGATGTGTTCAACGTCAAGAGCGCTGACGGCACGGCTACGACGATCACCGTCAACATCCTGGGCACCAACGACACAGCGGTGCTGAGCACCGCTATGGTACCGTTGACCGAATCGGACGTCGTCCTGACCGCATCGGGCACGCTGACCGTTACCGATATCGACAGCTCCGCAAGCTATGTCGGGGGCACCTTCACCGGCACTCACGGCACGGTGGTGCTGCAGACCAACGGCCAATGGACCTATGAGGCGAGTTCGGCTCACAATGAATTTGTTGACGGCACTACTTACACCGACGTTTTCAACGTCAAGAGCGCCGACGGCACGGCGACCACGATTACCGTCAACATCCTGGGTACCAACGACGCTGCGGTGCTAAGCACGGCGGTGGTACCACTCACCGAATCTGATGTCGTCCTGACCGCATCGGGCACGCTGACCGTCACCGATATCGACAGTTCCGCAAGCTATGTCGGGGGCACCTTTACCGGCGCCTACGGCACTGTAGTACTGCAGACGAACGGCCAGTGGACTTACAACGCCAGTTCGGCACACAACGAGTTTGTCGGTGGTACGACTTATACCGA
>NZ_JAFCTU010000031.1:0-1575 GCF_049896185.1 Massilia sp. TSP1-1-2 | reverse complement strand
CGCATCCGGGTCCTTGACCGTCACTGATGTCGACAGCGCCGCAAGCTATGTCGGGGGCACCTTTACAGGCACTTACGGAACAGTGGTGCTGCAGACCAACGGTCAGTGGACCTACGAGGCTAATTCGGTACACAACGAGTTTGTCGACGGCACCACTTACACCGATGTCTTCAACGTCAAGAGCACTGACGGCACGACTACCACGATTACCGTCAACATCCTGGGCACAAACGATGCCGCAGTGCTGAGTACTGCGGTGGTACCGCTCACCGAGTTGGACGTCATCTTGACCACATCGGGCACGCTAACCGTTACCGATATCGACAGCGCCACAAGCTATGTCGGGGGGACCTTTACCGGCACGCACGGCACCGTGGTGCTGCAGACCAACGGTCAGTGGACCTACGAGGCTAATTCGGTACACAACGAGTTTGTCGACGGCACCACCTACACCGATGTCTTCAACGTCAAGAGCACTGACGGCACGGCGACCACGATTACCGTCAACATCCTGGGCACTAACGACGCTGCGGTGCTGAGCACGGCGGTAGTACCACTCAGCGAATCTGATGTCGTCCTGACCGCATCGGGCACCTTGACCGTTACCGATATCGACAGTTCCGCAAGCTATGTCGGGGGTACCTTCACCGGTACCCACGGTACAGTGGTGCTGCAGACCAACGGTCAATGGACCTACGAAGCGAATTCGGCCCACAACGAATTTGTTGATGGCACCACTTACACCGATGTCTTCAACGTCAAGAGCGCTGACGGTACGGCGACCACGATTACCGTCAACATCCTGGGCACGAATGACGCAGCAGTACTTAGCGCCGCAACAGTCCCGCTGACCGAATCGGACGTCATCCTGACCGCGTCCGGCACCCTGACCGTCACCGATATCGATAACGCCGCAAGCTATGTCGGGGGCACCTTCACCGGCACTCACGGCACGGTGGTGCTGCAGACCAACGGCCAGTGGACCTACGAAGCGAATTCGGCACACAACGAGTTTGTCGACGGGACTACTTACACCGATGTCTTCAATGTCAAGAGTACGGATGGCACGGCGACGACGATTACTGTCAACATATTGGGCACCAACGATGCCGCAGTGCTCAGCGCCGCAACAGTTCCGCTGACCGAATCCGATGTCATTCTCACCGCATCCGGGTCCTTGACCGTCACTGATGTCGACAGCGCCGCAAGCTATGTCGGGGGCACCTTTACAGGCACTTACGGCACTGTGGTGCTGCAGACCAACGGTCAATGGACCTACGAAGCAAATTCGGCGCACAACGAATTTATCGAAGGCACTACTTACACCGATGTCTTCAACGTCAAGAGCACCGACGGCACGGTGACCACGATTACCGTCAATATCTTGGGCACCAACGACGCTGCGGTGCTGAGCACCGCGGTGATACCACTCACCGAATCTGATGTCGTCCTGACCGCATCGGGCACCTTGACCGTTACCGATATCGACAGTTCCGCGAGCTATGTCGGGGGCACCTTCACCGGCGCCCACGGCACTGTGGTACTGCAGACGAACGGCCAGTGGACTTACAACGC